>JBAZPY010000109.1:0-5644 GCA_041645515.1 Agrococcus sp. | reverse complement strand
CGCTCACCATCAGCGCCGCGGCGAGCACCGCCATCACCCTTCGCACGGGACCATCGTGGCACGTGCCCCCGCCGGGACGCCGGTCATCCGAGGTGGCGCCCAAGACAATCCATTCGCTAGACTAACGATCTCTCTACCGAAGGATCCCTCCATGCCGCAGCGCGACCAGCGCTCCGTCGAGCCCGCCGAGCCCGACGCCCCCCTCATGTCCCGCCGCCAGATCATGCTCGTGCTCGTCGGCCTGATGATGGCGATGTTCCTGTCGTCGCTGTCGCAGACGGTCGTCGGCACGTCGATGCGCACGATCGCCGACGACCTGCGCGGCCTCGACCTGCAGGTGTGGGTCGTGACCGCCTTCCTGATCGTCTCGACCATCGTCACGCCCATCTACGGCAAGCTCAGCGACATCTTCGGCCGCCGGCCGCTGTTCATCATCGCCATCGTGCTGTTCCTGGTCGGCTCGGTCGCTTGCTCGTTCGCCGTCGACATGGTGCAGCTCGCCGCCTTCCGCGCCCTGCAGGGCCTCGGCGCCGGCGGCCTCATGTCGCTGCCGCTCACGATCATGGGCGACGTGCTGAGCCCCCGCGAGCGGGCGAAGTACCAGGGCTACTTCCTCGCCGTCTTCGGCATCTCGTCGATCATCGGGCCGCTCATCGGCGGCGTGTTCGCCGGCGAGGAGCAGATCCTCCTCCTCGACGGCTGGCGCTGGGTCTTCCTCTTCAACCTGCCGATCGGCGCGGCCGCGCTGTGGATGGTGTGGCGCTACCTGCAGCTGCCGGCCCACCACGAGCGCGTGCGCATCGACTGGTGGGGCGCCGCGCTGCTGGTGGTCGGGGTCGTGCCGCTGCTGCTCGTCGGCGAGCAGGGCCGCGAGTGGGGCTGGGGCTCCGTCGCGTCGATCGCCTGCTACGTGGTGGGCGTGCTCGGCATCGCGCTCTTCATCTGGGTCGAGCACCGCATGGGCGACGCGGCGCTCATCCCGCTCAAGCTGTTCCGCAACCGGACATTCTCGATGGCGACGCTGCTCGGCGTCTTCACCGGCTTCGGCATGTTCGCGGGCATGATGATGATCCCGTTCGTGCTGCAGATCGTGCACGGCATGAACCCCACCGAGGCCGGCCTGTCGACGCTGCCGATGATCCTCGGGCTGATGATCGCCTCGATCGGCTCCGGCCAGGTGATCGCGCGCACCGGCCGCTACGGCTTCTTCCCGGTGCTGGGCCTCGCCGTCATGGCGGTCGCCTACGGCGTGCTCGTCACGCTGCAGTACGACAGCCCGCTGTGGATCCTGCTCGTCGGCCAGCTGCTGCTCGGGCTCGGCCTCGGCCAGCTGATGCAGACGCTCACGATCGCATCGCAGAACTCGGTGGAGCCGAAGGACATGGGCGTCGCGACGAGCGCCGCGACCTTCTTCCGCCAGCTCGGCGGCACCGCCGGCGTCGCCGTGGTCTTCTCGATGCTGTTCGCTCGGCTGCCGGAGACGCTGCAGGCGGCCTTCGGCAGGCAGGACCTGCGCACCGACCTCGCCGCCGCGCTCGAGGACCCGACCGTGCTGGCCGATCCCGGCAACGAGCGGATCCTCGGCATCCTGCAGGATCCGTCGCAGATCGGCACCGCGCTCAACGAGGACTCGTCGTTCCTGAACACCGCGGACCCGCGGCTCGCGGCCCCGTTCCTCGACGGCTTCTCGAACGCGACGACCGGTCCCTTCTGGGTGGCGCTCGCGGTGGTCGGTGTGGCGCTCGTGCTCGCGTTCTTCTTCAAGGCGCCGCCGCTGCGGCAGAAGTCGGCGATGGAGGAGGCGATGGAGGCGCGCGCCGCCCAGTCGCAGCTCGAGGCGGACGCAGCCGCTCCCGGGTCGGTCGCCCCGCCCGTCACCACGTCGTCGAACCCGGTGATCCGGAGCGACGCCAGGCCGGGAGCATCCTGACGACACTCCCAGGTTGCCGTCCTACGTTGAACGACGGGAGCACACCGCTCCCGACGATCAAGGAGGTTGAGATGGGTCTCGACGACAAGATCTCGAACGCAGCCAAGGAGACCGTGGGCAAGGCCAAGGAAGGCATTGGCGAGGCGACGGACAACGACCGCCTGGAGGCGGAGGGCCACAAGGACCAGGCCGCCGCCAACGCCAAGCAGGCTGGCGAGCACGTCAAGGACGCCGCGGACGACGTCCGCGACACCTTCCGCTGAACCTGACGGACGAGTGAAGGGCGGGGCGCGAGCGCCCCGCCCTTCCGCATGCCCGGCTCAGTAGTTGAGGCTGTCGAGCTCCGCCGCCTCGGCCGCGATGCCGAAGTCGCGTGCCTGCGTCTGGATCTTCTGCGCCCGCGCGAGCCGGGGCAGATCGCTGCCGTCGGTGATCTTGCCGCCCGACTCCTCGAAGGCCCGCACGAACGCGTGCGCCCACGCGACGTCCTCGGGGCTCGGCGCGAGCCCCGAGTTGATGGTCGGCGCCTGCGTGTGCGTCAGGCACAGCTTGCCCGACATCCCCATCTCCTTCGCGAGCCGCGTGCCCTCCGCGAGCGCATCCGTCGACAGCGTCGGTCCGTCGATGGGTGCGGGCAGCCGTGCCGCGCGCGACGCGATGACGAGCTGCGAGCGGGCGTAGGCGAGCGCCACGGGGTCCTCGCCGGTGGCGGTGTCGCGCTTGAAGTCGCCGGTGCCGAACGCGATGCGGAACGTCGACGGCGCGTTCGCGATCTGCTCGACGTGCAGCACCCCGCGCGCGGTCTCGACCAGGGCGAGGATGCGCATGCCCTCCGGCAGCCGATCGGCGGTGTCGTGCACGTGGCTGGACGACTCGGTCTTCGCGAGCATGACGCCCTCGAGCCCCGGCACGTCCTTGAGCGCCGCGCAGTCGGTGCTCCAGAACTCGCTCGCCGCGTCGTTGATGCGGACCCACGCGCGGTGGCCGCTCGAGAGCCACGCGACCGTGTCGTCGCGGGCCTGCGCCTTGTCCTTCGCGGCCACGGCGTCCTCGATGTCGATGATGATCGCATCCGCCTCGCTCTCCTGCGCGATCTCGAAGAGCTCGGGCCTCGAGGCCGGGACGAGCAGCCAGGAGCGGGCGATCACGGGCGAGATGTCTGGGCGAGGCACGTGCTCGAGCCTACCGAACGCGCTCGGCGGGAGCGCGTGCCGCCCACTACGCTCCCGGCATGGGAGCCGGGATGCTGACGCCGCTGGTCGTGCTCATGCTGCTCGCCGGCACGGCCGCGATCGCAGGCGGGATCGCGCTGCTCGTGCTCGGGTCGCGGCGCCATGACGACTCGACATCGCGACCGGCGCTGGCGTTCGGCGTCACGGCGCTCGTGGTCGGCACGGCGCTCGCGGTGCCCGCGCTGCTCGCGCTCCTGGCGCCGCTCGCCGCCCAGCGCTGAAGCGGGCCGCGATGCTTCGTCTTCACGCAAGTGAGCCGCGTCAGTCCCGGCCGCGCAGCCGGTCGATCTCGCGGCGCTCGCGGCTCGACGGCCGGCCGGCGCCGCGCGGCCGGTGCGGCACCTGCGCCGCCTCGATCGCGGTCGGGCGCGCGGGCGAGCGGTCCTCGTACGCCTCGACGGCGATCGCGGCGCCGACGCGCTTCGACAGCAGCTGCCGCACCGCGACGACGCGGTCGAACCCCGAGATGCGCACCCGGATCTCGTCGCCGATCCGCACCGGCTGCGCGGCCTTCGCGGCCTGCCCGTTGAGCTTGACGTGCCCGCCGCGGCAGGCGGCCGTCGCGGCGGCGCGCGTCTTCAGCAGCCGCGCCGCCCAGATCCAGACGTCGAGCCGCACCGAGCCCGGCGAGCCCGCGCTCCCCTCGCCGGTTCGGGGTGCGCTCACGACGCCGCCAGCACCTCGAGCACGGCGTCGCCGTAGCGCTCCAGCTTCGCCTCACCCACGCCCGAGATGGTCGAGAGCTCGACCATCGTCGCCGGCTTGCGCTCGGCGATCGCCGCGAGCGTCTTGTCGTTGAACACGACGTAGGCGGGGACCGCCTGCTCCTTCGCGGTCGTGGCACGCCAGCTGCGCAGGGACTGGAAGCGCTGCTGCTGCACGTCGTCGAGCTGCAGCGCGCTCTCGGAGCGCCGCGCCGCCTTCGCGGGCGCCTTCGTCTCGTGCCGCAGCCGCACCTCGCGGTCGCCCGCGAGCACCGCGGCAGAGGCATCCGTGATCGCGATCACGCCGTACTCGCCCTGCACCCTCAGCAGCCCCTGCGCGAGCAGCTGCCGCACGATGCCGCGCCACTGCGCGGCAGGCAGATCGCTGCCGATGCCGTAGGTCGCGAGCCGGTCGTGCCGCTGCGAGCGGATGCGCTCGGTGTCGGCGCCGACGAGGATGTCGACCAGGTGGCCCGCGCCGAATGCCTGGCGCCGCTCGCGCTGCAGCCGCACGACGGTCGAGAGCAGCTTCTGCGCCGGCACGGTGCCGTCGTAGGACTCCGGCGGCGTGAGGCACGTGTCGCAGTTGCCGCAGGGGTCGCTCGGCTCGCCGAAGTAGGCGAGCAGCTGCTGCCGGCGGCACTCGACCGTCTCGCACAGGGCGAGCATCGCGTCGAGGTGCAGCGTCTGGTTGCGCTTGCGCTGCGCGTCGCCGTCACCGTCGGCGATCATCCGACGCTGCTGCACGACGTCCTGCAGACCGTACGCGAGCCAGGCGGTCGACGGCTCCCCGTCGCGGCCGGCGCGGCCGGTCTCCTGGTAGTAGCCCTCGACCGACTTCGGCAGGTCGAGGTGGGCGACGAAGCGCACGTCGGGCTTGTCGATCCCCATGCCGAACGCGATCGTGGCGACCATCACGACGCCGTCCTCGCGCAGGAAGCGCTGCTGGTTGGCGGCGCGCACGCCGGCGTCGAGGCCCGCGTGGTACGGGAGCGCGTCGATGCCCTGCGTCCGCAGCCAGTCGGCGGTGCCCTCGACGGACCTGCGCGAGAGGCAGTAGACGATGCCGGCAGCGCCGGGGTGCTCATCGCGGATGATGCGCAGGAGCTGCGCCTTCGCGTCCTGCTTGGGCGCGATGCGGTACTGGATGTTGGGCCGGTCGAAGCTCGAGACGTAGACGCGGGCGTCGTGGAGCCCGAGCCGCTCGACGATCTCGGCGCGGGTCTCGGCCGTCGCGGTCGCGGTGAGGGCGACGCGCGGCACCTGCGGCCACCGCTCGCCCAGCGTGTGCAGCTGCAGGTAGTCGGGGCGGAAGTCGTGGCCCCACTGGCTCACGCAGTGCGCCTCGTCGATCGCGAACAGCGCGATCGGGGCCGCGTCGAGCAGCCCCTGCGCGGCCGGCAGCCGCTCGGGAGCGAGGTAGAGCATGTCGAGCTCGCCGGCGAGCAGGCGGCGCTCGACGTCGCGGCGCTCGTCGATCGACTGCGAGGAGTTCAGGTAGGCGGCGCGCACGCCGAGCTGCTCGAGCGCGTCGACCTGGTCGTGCATGAGCGCGATCAGCGGGCTGATGACGACGCCCGTGCCCTCGCGCACGAGCGAGGGGATCTGGTAGCAGAGGCTCTTGCCGCCGCCGGTGGGCATGAGCACGACCGTGTCGCGGCCGGCGACGACGTCGTCGATGATCTGGGCCTGCTCGCCGCGGAAGGCGTCGTAGCCCCACACCCGGGTGAGCGCCTCGAGCGGGGTGGCCGCCTTGGCGGTCGCCGCGATCCCCGGCG
>JBAZPY010000108.1:0-5645 GCA_041645515.1 Agrococcus sp. | reverse complement strand
CGCGACAGCCTCATCTCGCTCGGCTACGACATCGACGTCCCGTGGCGCGACCTGCCGCGCGAGCAGCGCGAGTGGGTGCTCTTCACCGTGGAGTCGCCGCAGGTGCCCGTCTTCACCGACCGGGGGCCTGCCGAGGTGCGGGCGGCCGTCGCCGCGGGCGTCGAGCCCCGCTACATGAGCACGTTCCAGGGCGTGCGCAGCTTCGTGCTCAACACCTTCGCGAACTCCAAGAGCGCACGGATGCGCGAACGCGCCGCGGCCTTCATGGTGAGCGTCCGCTGCCCCGAGTGCGGCGGCAAGCGACTGAAGCCCGAGGCGCTCGCGGTCGCGTTCGAGGGCTACGACATCACCGAGCTCGCCGCGATGCCGCTCGACGACGTCGCCGCGGTGCTGCAGCGCGTCCTCGAGCCGGGCTGGGCGCCGCATCCCGCGTCGGGCGGCACCGCCGTTCCTGAGCAGCTGCTCGCCGCCCGACGGCTCGTGACCGACGTGCTCGCGCGACTGTCGCCCATCCGCGACCTCGGGCTGGGCTCGCTCTCGCTCGACCGGCCCACGTCGACGCTCTCGTCTGGCGAGCTGCAGCGGATGCGGCTGGCGACGCAGGTGCTCTCGCAGCTCTTCGGCGTCGTGTTCGTGCTCGACGAGCCGTCCGCGGGCCTCCACCCGGCCGACACGGAGTCGTTGCTGCGCATCCTCGCGACGCTGCGCGACAGCGGCAACACCGTCTACTTCGTCGAGCACTCGCTCGACGTCATCCGGCAGGCAGACTGGATCGTCGACATCGGCCCGGGAGCGGGTGCCGACGGCGGCACCGTCGTCTACTCGGGCCCCCTGGACGGCCTCACGGCGGCCGAGGACTCCGTCACGCGCCGCTACCTCTTCGAGTCGCCCGACTCCGTTCGTGCCGGACGCGACCGGCGGACGGGCGACGGGCGGCTCGAGCTGACGAGGGTCTCGCGCCACAACGTGCGCGACCTCTCGGTCACCTTCCCGCTCGGGGCGCTCACGGCTGTCACGGGCGTCTCCGGATCCGGCAAGTCGACGCTCGTCGACCAGGCGCTGCCCGACCTGCTCCAGGCGAGCCTCGCGACCGAGGTCGACGAGCACGCATCCGGCGCCGACGAGACCCCGGCCGCGTCCGACGATCCCCTCGCGCAGAGCGCCGTCGCGGTGACGAGCGGACGGGCACGTGGGCCGAAGCACAGCCTGCGCCGCATCGTGCAGGTGAGCCAGAAGCCGATCGGTCGCACCTCGCGCTCGAACGTCGCGACCTACACCGGCCTCTTCGACCGGGTCCGCGCGCTCTTCGCGGCCACGCCGGAGGCGCGGCGACGCCGCTACGGCGCAAGCCGGTTCTCGTTCAACCTGCCCGCCGGCCGCTGCCCGACATGCAAGGGGGAGGGGACGATGGAGGTCGAGCTGCTCTTCCTCCCCACGGTCCACGCGCCGTGCGCCACCTGCGACGGCAGTCGATACAACCCGGAGACGCTCGAGATCGAGCTCGATGGCAGGACCGTGGCAGACGTGCTCGCCATGAGCGTGCGGGACGCCCGCGCCTGGTTCCTCGACGACGAAGTGCTCCGGCACCTCGACGCGCTGCTCGACGTCGGGCTCGGCTACGTCTCGCTCGGGCAGCCCGCGACCGAGCTGTCGGGCGGCGAGGCTCAGCGGGTCAAGCTCGCCTCCGAGCTGCGGCGCGGACAGCGCGGGGACACCCTCTACCTCCTCGACGAGCCGACCTCCGGCCTGCACGCGGCCGACGCCGACCGGCTCATGAAGCACCTGCACCACCTCGTCGACGGCGGCAGCACCGTGATCATGGTCGAGCACGACATGCGCGTCGTCGCGGATGCCGACTGGGTCGTCGACATGGGGCCAGGCGCCGGGGATGCCGGCGGCGCCGTGGTCGCAGAGGGGACGCCCGAGCAGGTGGCCGCGAGCGAGTCGAGCAGGACGGCGCCGTACCTCGCGGCGGCACTGGAACGGATGTCGACCGCGGCGTGACTCGGTCGGTCCGGCAGGCAGCGTCGCCTCGGCAGGGCTCGCCTACTGTGGGCGGATGGTCGCCCGGATGCGGTGGCCGGAGCGCGAGGAGGCGGCAGCATGAGCGACGACCGAGTGATCGGGCAGCGGAACGACCCGGAGATGCCGCGCTACGCGGGCATCGCCACGTTCGCGCTGCTGCCGCACCTGCACGAGGTCGCGCACGCAGACATCGCGGTCGTCGGCATCCCGTTCGACTCCGGCACGAGCTTCCGCCCGGGCGCGCGCTTCGGGCCCGCGCACATCCGTGAGAACTCGCGGCAGCTGCATCCGTACCACCAGATCCACGACTCCTTCCCCTTCGCAGGCCGCCAGATCGCGGATGCCGGCGACTTCCGCGTCGGTCCGTACGACATCGAGGCGGCCGTCGGGGCCATCGAGCGGCAGGCGCGAGCGCTCGTGGAGCAGGGGACGAGCATCGTCGCGCTCGGTGGCGACCACACGATCGCGCTGCCGCTGCTGCGGGCGGCGGCCGCCGCGCACGGGCCGCTCGCGGTGCTGCACTTCGACGCGCACCTCGACACGTGGGACACGCTGCACGGCGCCCGGATCTGGCACGGCTCGCCGTTCCGGCGGGCGGCGGAAGAAGGGCTGCTCGACCTCGAGCGCTGCCAGCACGTCGGCATCCGCGGGGGCGTCTACGACCCGAGCGAGCTCGTCGACGACGGGCGAGCCGGATTCGAGATCATCCGCAGCGAGGACTTCCAGCGGCGCTCCGTCGACGACATCGCCGAGCAGGTGCGCGCTCGACTCGGCAGCGGACCGGTCTACATCTCCGTCGACATCGACGTGCTCGATCCGGCGCACGCGCCGGGCACCGGCACGCCCGAGGTTGCGGGCGTCAGCACGAGGGAGCTCTTCGCGGTCCTGCGCGAGCTCCGCGGACTCCGCATCGTGGGCGGCGACGTCGTGGAGGTGCTTCCGGCGCACGACCACGCCGGCATCACGGGGCTCGCCGCCGCACACACGGCGTGGGAGCTGATCGCCCTGATGGGCCTCGCATCCGAGCGCGCTCCGCGCTGACCGACCGCGCGGCGTCAGCGCTGGCGGGGCCTGGCCTCTGACCGCACCCGGAGGATCGCCTCGATCTCGGCGCAGAGCTCGAACTGGCGCTCCGCCCTCGGGTCGGAGCGCGGCGCGGTCGCGGCGTCCTCGATCTGGGTGAGGAGCTCGCGCAGCCGCGCGGCGGCCTCGCGGGTGTCGAGCTCCCGGATCTCTGCACTGGTCATGGATTCGAACGTAGCCACGGGCGCGACGCGCCCCGGCACGCGGCGCGCGAGGGTGAGCGTGTGCTGAGCGATCACGATGTTCGTGTTGAGGATCGCTCGATCCTGAGCCGACGGGCGCGGCCGATTGAGCCCTCGGCGGAATCACCGGCGCGTCGGAGCGTTCCGGCGTACGGTGGTTACCACCAAGTAGTTCAGTTTCGAAGGAGATTCCCATGCGCGCATGGCAGTTCGTCGGCACCCACAAGGCGTTCGAGCGAGTGGACATCGAAGAGCCCAAGGCGGGCCCGGGCAAGGTCGTCATCGACGTGAAGGCCGCGGGCCTCTGCCACTCCGACGTCGGCATCCTCGAGGACGAGAAGTGGCTCGCGACGATGAAGGACCTGCCCGTCGTGCCCGGTCACGAGACGGCCGGCGTCATCAGCGAGGTCGGCGAGGGCGTCACCGACTGGAAGGTCGGCGACCGCGTTGCCGTCTGGCCGATGGCCGAGCTCATGGGCTACATGGTCAACGGTGCGTGGGAGGACCGCGCCGAGGTGTCGACCGACGCACTCATCGCCATCCCCGACGAGGTCGGGTACTCCGCGGCGGCCGCTGCGACCGACGCCGGCATGACCTCCGTCGGCGCGCTCTCGACCGCCGGTGTCGCGCAGGGCATGAAGGTCGGCGTGATCGGCTTCGGCGGTCTCGGCCAGATCGGTGCCCGCGTCGCGAAGCTGCGCGGCGCCGACGTCTACATCGCCGAGGTCAACGAGTCGATCTGGGACCGCGCGAGCCAGGCGGGCGCGACCCGGGTGGCGAAGTCGATCACCGAGTTCGTCGACGTCGAGCTCGACGTCATCATCGACTACGCCGGCTTCGGCGTGACGACGGCGGATGCGCTCAAGACCGTGAAGTCGGGCGGCCGCGTCGTGCAGGTCGGCATGGGCAAGCTCGAGGCGACCATCGACACCTACTCGCTCATCCTGGGTCGCAAGCAGCTGCACGGCTCGATGGGCGGCAGCAAGGACGACATCGTCGAGACCATGCGCCACATGGCGTCGGGCGACCTGAAGCCAGCGATCACCGAGATCGACTTCGAGGAGATCCCGGCCGGCATCCAGCAGCTCATCGACGGCACCGCGGTCGGCCGACTGGTCGCGAAGGTCGCCGACTGACCGATCCGCGAGTCGGGGCCCGCGCCGCACGGCGCGGGCCCCGCCGTGCGTCTGCGGCGCGGATGCGCGGCGAGGCGATCGCAATGCCACGCGCGGCGACCCCGTGGGGGCGTACGCTCCGGACATGAGCGACCACCCCACGCAGCACGCCGTCTACTCCGCCCAAGACATCGCCGAGGTGCTCGACGAGCTGCGCGCCTGTGGCGCCGACCCCCTGACGCTGCGGCGCTGGGCCGCTCGCCGCGACGTCCGCACGGCGCTGGTGCGCGCCAGCCGGTCGCTCAGCTCCGTGCGGCTCCCGGGCAAGGCCCCGGGCGGCGGATGGGTCGAGTTCGCGCTCGTGCAGGGTGCCTGGGCGCGCACCCACTAGCCGAGCCGCGTGACGCTCCTCCTCACCTCCGTCGGCATCCGCAACCCGAGCATCGCTGCGGCGCTGGTCGACCTGCTGGGCAAGCCGATCGCCGAGTGCGACGCGCTCGTCATCCCGACAGCGGTCCCCGCGTTCCCGGGTGGTGCACAGACGGCCTGGTGGGCCATGAGCGGCAGCGCTCCGAGCCCGCTGTGCGGCCTGTGGGGCGGCGATGTGCTCTACCTGACCCACTGGGTGCGGCAGGCGGGCCTCGCCGACCTGCTGCCGTCGCTCGAGACGACGGTCTACGTGGGCGTGAGCGCGGGCAGCATCGCGGTGGCGCCCTACAACTGCGACGCCGAGTTCGATCAGCGGTGGGCATGCCCGACACGGCTCGCGCGAACATCGAGCAGTGGGCCGCGACCATCCTCGTCCCGACGTACGCGATCGATGACGAGACGGCCATCGTCGTCGTGGACGGTCGCGAGCGGGTCGTGTCCGAGGGCAGCTGGGAGCGGTTCGAGCCGACGGGGGCGCCTCGGTCCGGGTCCTGAGCGTCGGGCGGCGAGCGAGAGCCGGCTGCATGAGGGGGAGGTGGCATGGACGCCGACGTGATCGTCGTCGGGGCCGGTCTCGCGGGGCTGCAGAGCGCCCGCCGGATCGAGCGCGCCGGGCTCACCGTGCTGGTGCTCGAGGCCGCGGATGCCGTCGGTGGCCGCGTGCGGACCGAGCGTGTCGACGGCTTCCTGGTCGACCGCGGCTTCCAGGTGCTCAATCCCGCGTATCCCGCCGTGCGCCGGTGGGTGGATGTGCCCGCGCTCGACCTCCAGCGGTTCGGCGTGGGCGCCATCGTGCGCACCGTCGACCGCG
>JBAZPY010000107.1:0-5661 GCA_041645515.1 Agrococcus sp. | reverse complement strand
CGCCCGGCCTCGGCCGGCCGCGGCTCGGCCTGCCGAGCGAGCGCGCCGGCCTCGTCACCGCGCAGGCCGCGCGCGAGACCGGGCTGCCCGAGGGCATCCCCGTCGCGCTCGGCACGATCGACGCCTGGACCGAGGCGGTGAGCGCGGGGGCGACCCGCAGCGCCGACCTCATGCTGATGTACGGCACCACGATGTTCCTCATCGTCACGACGGATGCCCGCCCGAGCGCCCCCGGGATGTGGACGACCCGAGGCGTCGGCGCCGGCTCCTACTCGCTGGCCGGCGGCATGGCCACGTCGGGTGCCATCACCACCTGGATCCGCGACCTGGTCGCCGGCAGCGACTACGCGGCGCTCACGCGGCTCGCGACGGAGAGCGGCCCGGGCGCGCGCGGACTGCTGATGCTCCCGTACTTCGCCGGCGAGCGCACGCCCGTGCAGGATCCGGATGCCCGCGGGGTGGTCGTCGGGCTGAGCCTGGAGACGACCGCGGGCGACCTCTACCGCGCCGCGCTCGAAGCCACCGCCTTCGGCGTGCGCCACAACATCGAGGTCATGCGGGGGGCCGGCACGCGCATCGAGCGGGTCGTCGCCATCGGCGGCGGCACGACGGGCGGCCTGTGGACGCAGATCGTCTCGGACGTCACGGGGCTGCCGCAAGTGCTGCCGAGCGTGACCGTCGGGGCGAGCTTCGGCGCCGCCTTCCTCGCCGCCGGTCTGGTCGGCGTCCCCGACATCCACCGCTGGAACCCGCCGTCGCACATCGTCGAGCCGGACCCCGACCGGCACGCGGCGTACGACCGGCTGTACCGCCTCTACCGCGACCTCTACCCCGCGACGCGCGACATCGCGCATGCGCTCGTCGACTCGCGTCGCACCGACGCCCGCTGAAAGGACCGACATGACCACTGCCTACGCCCTCCCCGAGCGCCGCACCTGGCCAGAGGCCGCCCCCAGCACGGTGTACGCCGTCGCCTCCGGCGATCTCCGCATCGCCGCCAACACCACCTGCTGGCCGGCGCAGCAGGCGTTCGAGGAGCAGGTGCGAGAGGCGTTCGCCTCGCACGGCTGGTCGACCGAGCGAGCGCACGGCACCGACCCCGAGACGGGTCACGGCTTCATCGACTCGCAGGCGCGGGGCATCGAGGTCTTCCGGTCGGTGCCGAAGGACGCCCCCGTCGTCGTCGTCGACGCGGTCTGGCAGTACAGCCACCACGTGCTCGCCGGCCTGCGCGCCCACCGCGGTCCCATCCTGATCGTCGCCAACTGGGAGGGGCAGTACCCGGGGCTCGTGGGACTGCTCAACCTGACCGCGAGCCTGACGAAGGCGGGCATCGAGCACTCGATCCTGTGGAGCCGCGACTTCGCCGACGAGTGGTCGCGCGCGAAGCTCGGCGAGTGGCTCACGACCGGCAGCATCGAGCACGACACCTCGCACGTGCGCGACCTGGGCGCGCTCCCCGACAGCGACGAGGCTCGGCTCGGCACCGCGCTGGCCGAGCAGCTGCGCGACGACCACGCGGTCATCGGCATCTTCGACGAGGGCTGCATGGGCATGTACAACGCGATCATCGACGACGAGATGCTCAACCCCACCGGGATCTACAAGGAGCGGCTGTCGCAGAGCGCGCTGCTCGCCGAGATGGCGCTCGTGCCCGACGCCGAGGCAGAGGCCGCGCTGACATGGCTCGAGCAGGCTGGGCTGACCTTCCACTGGGGCCAGGACGACGCCACCGAGTTGACGCGCGGCCAGGTGCTCAGCCAGATGCGGATGTACATCGCGGCGCTGCGCATCGGCGACGACTACGGCGTCGACGCGATCGGCATCCAGTACCAGCAGGGCCTCAAGGACCAGTGCGCCGCCTCCGACCTCGCCGAGGGGCTGCTCAACAACGTCGAGCGGCCGCCGGTGCGCTCGCGCGACGGCGAGCGCGAGCTCTGGGAGGGCACCCCGCTGCCGCACTTCAACGAGGTCGACGAGGGCGTGGCGGTGGACGCGCTGGTCACGAACCGTGTGTGGACCGCGATGGGCTTCGACCCGGCGACGACCCTGCACGACATCCGCTGGGGCGAGGAGTACGACGGCGAGTTCGTGTGGGTCTTCGAGATCTCGGGCTCGGTGCCAGCGAGCCATAACGGCGGCTACGACCGGTCGTACTCGATGCGCCAGGTGCCGATGTTCTTCCCCAAGGGAGGAGGCACGCTCTCGGGCGTCTCCAAGCCGGGCGAGATCGTCTGGTCGCGCGTGTTCGTGATGGACGGCGCGCTGCATGCCGACATCGGGCGCGCGCACGTCGTGGAGCTGCCGGAGCAGGAGACCCGGCGCCGGCTCGACTCGACGGATCACCAGTGGCCGATCATGCACGCGGTGCTGCACGGCGTGAGCCGCGATCAGCTGATGGCGCGCCACAAGGCGAACCACATCCAGGTCGCCTACGCGCCGGATGCGGACGCCGCCGACCGGGCGCTCGCCGCCAAGGCCGCGATGTTCGCGGGCATGGGCATCGAGGTGCACCTCTGCGGCGACGTCGCGCTCTGATCACTGCGCATGCGGCGTTGGCGGCGGTCCGATGTCTTGCCGGCCTGCCGCCGGGGCAGCCCCGGGCCTGCGCTCCGGCGGCAGGGGGCGGATCCCCGATCCGCTCCCGTGCGCCCCGGCGGCTCGTGCCGCGGCATGGCCGGAGCCGCCGCCCGCGGGGCACGAGCCCGCGAGTTCATCGCAGAGAGGGGTCGCACGACAGGGCCGCATTAGATACATTCAGATACAACTTGCGGTCCGGGTCACGATGTGGGCATCATAGGTCGGATCTTTCGAGTGATCGGAAGTCTGCAGAGTCCTCCAACGAAGCAGGTACGACGTGACAGCAGCGCTCCTCGAGGTCGAGGGCATCAGCAAGAGCTTCCCCGGTGTGCGGGCGCTCCACGAGGTGCAGTTCCGCCTGCACTCCGGCGAGGTCCTGGTGCTGGTCGGCGAGAACGGCGCCGGCAAGTCGACGCTCATGAAGATCCTCTCCGGCATCTACCAGCGCGACGCGGGCTCGATCCGCATCGACGGCCGGGAGGTCGAGATCCCCGGCCCCGCGGCCGCGCAGGCGCACGGCATCAGCATCATCCACCAGGAGATGAACCTGATGCCCGATCTGTCGGTCGCCCAGAACATCTACATCGGCAGGGAGCCCCGCAAGGGGCCGTTCCTCGACGAGCGCGGGCTCAACCGCAAGGCCCAGCAGCTGCTGGACGAGCTCGGCATCAAGCTCGACGCGAAGCAGCGAGTCGGCGACCTGACGGTCGCGAAGCAGCAGATGGTGGAGATCGCCAAGGCGCTCTCGTTCGACGCCCGCGTGCTGATCATGGACGAGCCGACCAGCGCGCTCACCGACACCGAGGTCGAGACGCTCATCGGCCTGATCGAGAGCCTCAAGGCGAGCGGCACCGGCATCGTCTACATCTCCCACCGCATGGAGGAGCTGAAGCGGCTCGCCGATCGCGTCACCGTGCTGCGCGACGGCGAGTACATCGGCACGCTCGAGCGTCACGAGATCCACGTGCCGACGATCATCGAGATGATGGTCGGCCGGCACCTCGACGAGGGCGCGCGCCCGAAGGCGAGCGAGCACGTCCGCGACGAGGTCGTGCTGCGGGTGACGGGGCTCTCGACCCGGCTGCTGCTGCGCGATGTGAGCTTCGAGCTGCACCGCGGCGAGATCCTGGGCTTCGCCGGACTCATGGGGGCAGGCCGCACGGAGACCGCTCGCGCGATCATCGGCGCCGACCCCCGCAGCGCCGGCACCATCGAGGTGCACGGCAAGGAGGTCTCGATCAAGCAGCCGGCCGACGCTGTGCGGCACGGGATCGGATACCTCTCGGAGGATCGCAAGCGGCTGGGCCTCATGCTCGAGCAGAGCGTGACGTTCAACACGGCGCTCGCGTCGATGGGCGCCTTCACCGGACCGCTCGGCATCGTGCAGCAGGGCAAGGCCCGCACCACCGCCGAGCGCTACGTGGCGGACCTGCGCACGAAGACGCCGTCGACCGAGCAGATCGTCAAGCTGCTCTCGGGCGGCAATCAGCAGAAGGTCGTCATCGCCAAGTGGCTGACGCGCGACTGCGACATCCTCATCTTCGACGAGCCGACTCGCGGCATCGACGTCGGCGCCAAGGAGGAGATCTACCGCCTGCTGCAGAAGCTCGCCGACGCAGGCAAGTCGATCATCGTCATCTCGAGCGAGCTGCCCGAGGTGCTGCGTCTCGCGCACCGCATCGTCGTCATGGCGAACGGCCGCGTGACCGGCACGCTCGCGAACGAGGATGCGAGCCAAGCCAAGATCATGGAGTTCGCGACCCATCTGGTCGCCGATGAGCAGGGAGCAGCATGAGCGAGACCACCAAGCAGAGCCCCGCCGACGCCCCCACCGACGAGGCCGTCTCGAAGGAGCGCGGCGCGCGTGCCGCGCTGTGGCGGAAGGGCCTCCAGCAGGGCCTCGCCTTCGGCACGCTCGTCGTGCTGCTGCTGTTCTTCTCGATCGCCAGCAACAACTTCTTCACCTGGTCGAACATCTCGGGCATCCTGCTCGCGACCGCGGTGATCGGCATCCTGGCGCTCGGCACGACGTTCGTGATCACCACCGGCGGCATCGACCTCTCGATCGGCACGGGCATGACGCTCGCGGCGGTGATGACCGGCATCGTGGCCGTCAACCTCGGCCTGCCGCTCATCGTCGGCGTGCTCGCCGGCATCGCGACGGGCGCGCTCATGGGTCTCATCAACGGCATCAACGTCGCCTACCTGAAGCTGCCGCCCTTCATCGCGACGCTCGCGATGATGATGGTCGCCCAGGGCCTCGCGCTCGTGATCTCGGGGGTCCGGCCGATCTACTTCTCGGGCGTCGCCGGCTTCAAGGACATCGCACTCGGCACGCTCGTCCCGGGCCTGCCGAACGCCGTGCTCATCATGTTCGTCCTCGCAGCGGTCGCGTACTTCCTGCTCAGCAAGACCGTCTTCGGCCGCTACACCGTGGCGATCGGCTCGAACGAGGAGGCGACGCGGCTCTCGGGCGTCAACACGAACCGCTGGCTCGTCACGATCTACACCGTCGCGGGCGTCTTCACCGGCATCGCCGGCGTCGTGCTCGCCGCGCGGCTCGACTCCGCGCAGCCGCAACTCGGCGTCGGCTACGAGCTGCAGGCGATCGCGGCGGTCATCATCGGCGGCACCTCGCTGCTCGGCGGCCGCGGCTCGATCGTCGGCACGCTCATCGGCGCGCTCATCATGAGCGTGCTCATCAACGGTCTGCGCATCATGTCGATCCAGACCGAGTGGCAGAACGTCGTCGTCGGCGTGGTCATCGCGATCGCCGTCTTCGCCGACTCCCTCCGCAACCGCAGAGGCCTCTGACCCCCCACAGCCTCGCGGGGCGGCCGTGCCAGCCGACTCGCGTCGCCGGAGCTCTCCGGCACCATCCCGACCGCCTATCCGGGCGGCCAGCACCCAGGCACAGCCCGCAGTGACAGCACGCCGAGCGATCGGCGCAGAGACAACGGAGTTTCCATGAGATTCAGCAAGAG
This sequence comes from Agrococcus sp., assembly GCA_041645515.1. Lineage (GTDB taxonomy): Bacteria > Actinomycetota > Actinomycetes > Actinomycetales > Microbacteriaceae > Agrococcus. The sequence goes on along the minus strand of JBAZPY010000107.1, from coordinate 97 downwards.
GACGGCGCTCGTCGCCGGCGCGGCCACGTTCGCGCTCGCGCTCGCCGGGTGCTCGGGCGGCGGCGCCCCGGCCACGTCGGGCGAGCCCGCGGCGGGC
>JBAZPY010000106.1:0-5689 GCA_041645515.1 Agrococcus sp. | reverse complement strand
CGCGCTCGCCGTGACCCCGCTCATCGCGCGGATCGAGTTCCAGGGCATGCCGTTCACGGTCGGCGAGCTGCTGCCGCCCGCCTGGGTGTGGTCGGCGGCCGCCGCTGCCGTGCTCGCCATCGCCCTCGGCGCTGCCCTCGCGTCGCTCCGCCGCGTGCACGTCACCCCGCTCGGCGTCGTGCAGCGGGTGCGCGGCAAGCGGCTGTCGCTCTGGCGCATCGCGATCTTCGGGGCGGCTGCTGCCGCCTACGTCGCGGTCGTCGTCTACGACGTGGTCGATCTCGGCATCGCGTTCTCGATCGGGCTGGTGTCGGCGTTCGTGCTCGCGTACACCTACCTCGGACCGCTCGTCATCCAGGGGGTCGCGTGGCTCGTGGCGAAGGGCGCGCGCCGCCCCGCGACCCTGATCGCCGCCCGCCGTGTGGTCGACGACCCGCGCGGCGCCTTCAACATCGTGGGTGCGATGGCGATCGCCGTGATGGCCGGCGGCTTCGCGTCGCTCGCGCCGGCGACGGCCGGCGGTGCCGACCGGATGAGCGCCGACATCGCGACGGGCGCGGCGCTGACGATCGCGATCGCCGGCGTGCTCGGCGCGGTGCTCGCGGGCATCGCGCAGTCGGCGAAGGTGCTCGACCAGCGCAGGGAGCACCGTGCCATGCACCGCTTGGGCGTCGGGCTCCCGGTGATGCGCTCGGCGATCGTGCGGCAGGTCGCGATGCCACTGCTCGTCGCGGTCGGAGGCGCGGCCGCGGCGGCGCTGCTGCTGATCCTGCCGACCTTCGTCTGGTGGATCCAGACGCCCGGGTCGATCATCATGTGGGCGCTCATGGCAGTCGGCGCGGTGGGGCTCACGCTGGCGGCGACGGCGTGCGCGCTGCCGCTCGCGCGGCGCGTGGCGGTGGAGCAGACGGCCGCCTGAACCGCCCGCTCCCCTCGGGGATCGGGTCGCGGAAGCCGGCTCAAGCAGCGGAGGAGCGCGGCGGCAGCAGCGGCAGCACGTCCTCGGAGAACTGCTCGAGGAAGCGCCGCTGGTCGTCGCCCGGGCCGTGGAACACCAGATGGGTGAAGCCGAGCTCGACGTAATGGGCGATCGCGCCCGCGACGGCCGACGCATCCGAGCCCACGATCCACCGCTTCGCGACCTGCTCGATGGGCAGCTCCTCGGCCAGCCGCTGCATCTCGATCGGATCGTGCACCGCGTGCTTCTGCTCCTGCGTGAGCGACAGCGCGGCCCAGAAGCGGGTGTTCGCGAGCGCCGCATCGGCGTCGCGGTCGTACGACACCTTGATCTCGATCATCCGGTCGACCTCGGCGGAATCGCGGCCCTGCTGCGCGAGGCCCTCCTCCAGCGAGGCGACGATCGTGTCGCGGTAGTACTCGTCGCCCTTGCCCGACGTGCAGATGTGGCCGTCGGCGAAGCGCGCCGCATACTTCGTCGTCGCGGGGCCGCCGCCGGCGACGTAGATGGGGATGGGCTCCGCGGGCCGGTCGTAGATGGTCGCGCCGTGGGTGACGTAGTAGTCGCCCTCGAAGTCGACGCGCTCCTCGGTCCAGAGGCGCCGCATGAGCCTCACCGACTCCCGGAGGCGGGCGAAGCGCTCCTTCAGCTCGGGGTACTCGACGCCGATCGCCTGCTCGTTGAGGGCCTCGCCGGTGCCGACGCCCAGGATCAGCCGGCCGGGATGCACCTGCCCGAGGGTGGCGAACTGCTGCGCCACTACCGCCGGGTGGTAGCGCAGCGTCGGCGTCAGCACCGAGGTGCCGAGCACGAGCGACGAGGTGCGCTCGAGCGCCATGCCGAGCCACGCGACCGCGTTCGGCGCGTGGCCGCCCTCGTGCCGCCACGGCTGCAGGTGGTCGCTGATGAACGCGCTGTCGAGCCCCACCCGCTCGGCGAGCGCCACGAGCTCGAGCAGCTCGGCGGGGGCGAACTGCTCGGCGCTGGCCTTGTATCCGTACCGCATGGGAGCCAGTCAAGCACTCCGTCCGCCGGAGCCGGCCCTCGCTGGTCGAGCCGGTTTCGACACGCTCAGCGCCTACGGCGCGGAGCGGCTCGACCAGCGGGGACGGCGCGGAGCGGCTCGACCAGCGGGTGCGGCGGCGGCTAGACCTTCAGGCCCAGCATCTGCTCGTCGGGGTTGCCGAAGCGGTGCGCCGTGATCGAGACCGACTGCTCGTGCAGGAACGGCAGCAGCTCGATGCGTCCCTCCGTCGTCACCGGCCCGTCGTAGACCGCCACGCGCGCATTGCCCGCGAGCACCTCGCGCAGCTGCGGGTCGGTGCCGACGAGGCGGATGCGCCGCACCGGCTCCGTCACGCGCACCAGGCCGAGCGCGTCCTCGTTCCGCACCCGCTGGAGCGCCTCGCCCGACCGGATGCGCTCGTGGAACTCCGCGTCCGTCTCGTCGACGATCTCCTCGATGCGCAGGTGCGGGATCGGCAGCAGCGACAGCTTCACGACGCCGCTCGGCAGCTGGAGCGCGGTCGAGATGCGCACGACCGCACGCGCGCGCGCAGCCGCGGCGAGCATCCGCACCGCGTCGCCCATCTCGCCGTCGTCGGCGATGCGGATGAGCACCTCGGCAGGCCGGTAGCGGAGCACGTTGCGCTCGACGCCGAGCTCGGAGACGTCCCTCGACACCCCGAACTCGTCCTCCCACCAGCGCTCGTCGCTGTTCGCGGCGGTGCGGACGCGGTCGAACTCGATGAAGTCGAGCTGCGGCGTCGCGGCCTCGATCACGGCGGCGACGCGCTTGTGCAGCCCGTGCAGGCGCACCGACTTCCTCGGCTCGGTGTGCACCGGCTCCCAGTCGACGAGGGTCGCGAGGTAGTTCGGGCCGCCCGCCTTCGCGCCGGGCCCGACCTGCGACAGCTTCCAGCCGCCGAACGGCTGGCGGCGCACGACGGCGCCGGTGATGCCGCGGTTGACGTAGAGGTTCCCGGCCTGCACCTCGTCGAGCCAGTGCGCGACCTCGTCGGGATCGAGCGAGTGGATGCCGGCCGTCAGGCCGTGCTCGGCCGCGTTCTGCGCGTCGATGGCCTCCTCGAGCGTCTCGACCTCGATGAGCGACAGGTGCGGGCCGAACAGCTCGTGGAGGTGCGTCTCCGTGCCCGGCAGCACGGCGTCGCGGATGCCGGGCGACCAGAGCCGGCCCGACGCATCCAGCGGCTTCGGCTCGAGCAGCCACTCCTCGCCGTCCTCGAGGCTCGTGAGGGCGCGCAGCAGCCTGCCCTGCGCGGGCTCGACGAGCGGACCGATGTGGGTGCGGGCGTCGAGCGGCGAGCCGACCCGCAGCGCCGTTGCCGCATCGATGAGCTGGTGCCGGAAGCGCTCGCTGTCCCCGGCCGTGCCGACCAGGATCGCGACGGAGGCCGCCGAGCACCGCTGGCCGGCGTGCGGGAAGGCGCTGCGCACGATGTCGGCGGCGGCGAGGTCGAAGTCGGCCGAGGGCGTGACGATGATCGAGTTCTTGCCGCCCGTCTCGGCCACGAGCGGCAGGTCGCTGCGCCACGACGTGAACAGCTCGGCCGTCTCCGACGACCCGGTGAGGATGAGCCTGCCGACCGCCGGGTGGGCGACGAGCCGCTGCGAGAGCTCGCCCTCGTCCATGTCGCACAGCACGAGCACGTCGCGGGGCACGCCCGCCTCCCAGAGCGCCTCGAGCATGACCGCGGCCGAGCGGCGCGCCTGCGGGGCCGGCTTGACGATGACGGCCGAGCCGGTCGCGAGCGCCGCGGTCACGCCGCCGCACGCGATCGCGACGGGGGAGCTCCACGGCGGCGTGACGACGGTGAGCGCGACCGGCCTCGGCGTCGCGCCCTCCACCTGCTCGAGCAGGATCGCCTGCTCGCCGTAGTAGCGGGCGAAGTCGACCGCCGCCGAGACCTCGGGGTCGGCCTCGCCGATCGTGGTGCCGGTCTCGGCGATCATCACCTCGATGAGGCGGCCGCGGTACACGCCGAGTGCCTCGGCCGCGTCGCGCAGGATCTCGGCCCGACGGCGCGCGCCGAGCCCCGCCCATCCGCTGCCGGCCTGCGCCGCCCTGTCGATGCGGCGCTCGAGCGTCGGCCAGTCCTCGATGCGGTTCATCTCGAGCGTGCGCACCCCGAGCGTCGATTCGGCTGCGCGGGCGACGACCTGGCGACCCCAGTCGCGGTTCGGCGCGAGCGAGGGGTCGGTGTCTGGCTCGTTCTCGAACGCGAGCGGATGCGTGACCGACACCGAGAGGTCGCCCAGCCGGTTCTGCGTGCGGTTCGGCCGCGGCTCGCCCGCCGCGTCCTCGCGGCGCATCAGCTCGAGCGAGTCGAGGAAGCGGTCGCGCTCGCGCTGCAGCACCGCCGGGTCGGCGAGGTCGGCCATGCTCGACATGAAGTTGGAGCCGGAGGCGTTCTCCTCCAGCCTGCGGATCAGGTAGGCGACGGCCGCGTCGAACTGGCCAGGGGCCACGACCGGCGCGGAGAGGATGAGGCTGGGGAAGACCTCGCGCACCGCGTCGCGGTGATCGGCGGCCATGCCGAGCAGCATCTCCGCATCGACGCGCTGGTGCGTGCCGTGGTGGCGGGCCAGCTCGGCCGCGTACGCGAGGTCGAACAGGTTGTGGCTCGCGACGCCGAGCCGGACCGCGAACGCGTTCTCGGGCAGCAGCGCCTCGCGCAGCACCCGCTTGAAGTTCGCGTCCGTCGACGCCTTCGACGAAGTGACGGCGAGCGGCCAGCCGTGCAGCGCCGCGTCGACGCGCTCCATCGCGAGGTTCGCGCCCTTCACGAGCCGCACCCGGATGCCCGCGCCGCCGTCGGCGCGGCGCTGCTTGGCGAAGGCCGCGAGTCGCCGGTAGGCGCCCAGCGCGTCGGGCAGGTACGCCTGCAGCGCGATGCCGGCCTCCAGCCCCGCGAGCTCGGGGCGCAGCAGCAGCCGCTCGAAGACCGCGATCGTCAGGTCGAGGTCGCGGTACTCCTCCATGTCGAGGTCGATGGACTTCTTCCCGCTCGACCGGGCCGCGAGCCGGTACAGCGGCAGCAGCCGCTCGACCACCTGGTCGACCGTCTCGTCGAACGCCCACAGCTGCAGCTGCGGCGCGACGGCCGAGACCCGAACCGAGACGTGGTCGACGTCGTCGCGCTCGAGCAGCGCCATCGTGCCCTCGAGCCGGCGCTGCGCCTCGCGCGCGCCCAGCACCGCCTCGCCGAGCAGGGTGAGGTTGAGCCGGGTGCCGTCCTCGCGGAGCTTCGCGAGCGGCCGGGCGAGCCGGTTCGGGGATGCGTCGATCACCAGATGCGAGACGAGGTCGCGCATGGCGCGCTTCACGAGCGGGATGATCAGCCTCGGCGTGACGATGCCGAAGCCGCCGCCCACCGTGACGCCGAGCTTGAGGTACCAGTCGAGGAAGCCCGGGATGTCCCGGCTGAGCGCCTCGAAGTTGCGGGCGCTGACGCGCGCGTCCTCAGGGCGAACGACCTTGTCGATGAAGCCGATGGCGAAGTCGAGGCCGGCGGGGTCCTTGAGCAGCGCGGCCAGCCGCTCCGCCGCCTTGTCGGGCTTCCCGTGGGGCCGCGCTGCCCAGCCGCGCACGCGCTCGACGGCGGCGAGCGCGATCGGGTCGTCCGACTCGGGCTCGGTCAGCTCGACCGGCTCGGCCGTCGGCGCGGCGGGCGGCGCCAGCGGATTGGGGACGAGCTGGGGCGCCGGTCG
>JBAZPY010000105.1:0-5719 GCA_041645515.1 Agrococcus sp. | reverse complement strand
GTCTCGATCGCCGAGGCGGGCGGTCCGATGAACTCGACCCCGCCATCCGCGCACGCCTGCGCGAACGCGGCGTTCTCGGACAGGAACCCGTAGCCCGGGTGGATGGCCTGCGCCCCCGACGCGCGGGCCGCCTCGATGATCTTCTCGACCGACAGGTAGGTGTCGCGCAGCGCTCCGGTGCCGAGCGAGACGACCTCGTCGAAGTGCGAGGGGTGCGGCGACGGGTCGTCCTCGGCGCGCACGGCGACGGAGCGGATGCCGAGGTCGCGGAGGGTGCGGGCGATGCGGATCGCGATCTCGCCGCGGTTCGCGACGAGCACGGTGTGGAACATGACGGTGTCGAACATGTCGGGCATCTGCATCACATCCTGAAGACGCCGAAGCGCGGCTCGGGCAGCGGCACGGCTGTGACGACGTCGAGCGCCATGCCGAGGATGCGGCGGGTGTCCGCCGGGTCGATCACGCCGTCGTCCCACAGTCGGGCGGACGCGTAGTAGGGGTTGCCCTGCCGCTCGTACTGCTCGCGCACGGGGCGCTCGAAGTCGGCCTGCGCATCCGTCGACCACTCGTCGCCCGCGGCCTCGATCTGCTCGCGCTTGACGGTGGAGAGCACGGACGCGGCCTGCGGGCCGCCCATCACGCTCACGCGGGCGTTGGGCCACAGCCACAGGAAGCGGGGGTCGTACGCCCGGCCGCACATGGAGTAGGTGCCGGCACCGAACGAACCGCCGACCACGACGGTCAGCTTCGGCACCCGCGTGGTCGCGACCGCGGTGACCATCTTCGCGCCGTGCTTGGCGATGCCGCCGCGCTCGGCCTCCGAGCCGACCATGAAGCCGGTGATGTTCTGCAGGAAGATGAGCGGCACGCCGCGCTGGTCGCACAGCTCGATGAAGTGGGCGCCCTTCATGGCCGACTCCGAGAACAGCACGCCGTTGTTCGCGATGATGCCGACCGTGTGGCCGTGCAGCTCGGCGAAGCCGGTGACGAGCGTCTCGCCGTAGCCGGCCTTGAACTCGTGGAAGTCGCTGCGGTCGACGATGCGGGCGATGATCTCGCGCGCGTCGTAGGGCGTCTGCAGGTCTGGCGGGATCGCGTCATAGAGCGTCGACGGGTCGACGGCGGGAGCGAGCTCGTCGTCCTCGGCGTCGAGCGGCGCGGTCGAGAGCGCGGCGAACGACCGCGTCGGCGCGGGCACGGCACCCGGCAGGGCGCGATCGGTGTCGGGCAGCGCCGCCACCATGTCGCGCACGATCTCGAGCGCGTGCTCGTCATCGTCGGCGAGGTGGTCGACGACGCCCGAGACCTCGGCGTGCAGCTGCCCGCCGCCGAGCGACTCCGCGTCGATGACCTCGCCGGTCGCCGCCTTCACGAGCGGCGGGCCGCCGAGGAAGATCGTGCCCTGCTCGCGCACGATCACGGTCTCGTCGCTCATGGCGGGCACGTAGGCACCGCCCGCGGTCGAGGACCCCATGACGGCCGCGAGCTGCGGGATGCCGAGCGCCGAGAGCTGCGCCTGGTTGTAGAAGATGCGGCCGAAGTGCTCGCGGTCGGGGAAGACCTCGTCCTGCATGGGCAGGAAGGCGCCGCCGGAGTCGACGAGCGCGATGCACGGGAGGCGGTTCTCGCGCGCGATCTGCTGCGCGCGGAGGTGCTTCTTCACCGTCAGCGGGAAGTAGGTGCCGCCCTTGACGGTCGCGTCGTTCGCGATGACCATCACGTGCCGGCCGTGCACGAGCCCGATGCCGGCGACGACACCCGCGGAGGGCGCATCCTGACCACCGGTGCCGTCGACGTCCTTGCCGTAGACGCCCCACGCGGCGAGCGGCGCGACCTCGAGGAACGGGCTGCCCGGGTCGAGCAGGGTGTCGATGCGGTCGCGCGCGAGCAGCTTGCCCCGGGCGACGTGCCGCTCGCGCGACGACTCGGGCCCGCCGAGCGCGACGCGGTCGAGCCGCTCGCGCAGCTCGGCGACGAGCGCCTCGATGGCGGCGCGGTTGCTGCGGGCGGCCTCGCTGGCGGGATCGACGTGGGTGGTCAGCGCGTGCATGCCCCTACCGTGCCAGAGACTCAACGAGCCAGTGCCAGGCTGGGACGCTCGAGCACCGCGGCGACATCGGCGAGGAAGCCGGCGGCCTCGCGGCCGTCGAGCACCCGGTGGTCGAACGAGACGGTCACCGTGCAGACGTCGCGCAGCACCACCTCGCCCTCGTGGGCCCACGGCATCTTCCGCACGGCGCCGAGCGCGAGGATGACGGACTCCCCCGGGTTCAGGATGGGGATGCCGCCGTCGACGCCGAAGATGCCCACGTTCGAGACGGTGATGTTCGACGACGTCAGCTCGGCCATCGAGAGCGATCCCTCGCGGGCACGGGTCGCGCGGTCCTTGATCGCGACGGTCAGCGCGACGGCATCCATCGTCTCCGCCTCGTCGACCGACGCGACCACGAGGCCGCGGTCGGTCGAGACGGCGATGCCCAGGTTGACGTGCGCGAACCGCTCGAGCTCGTTCGTGTCGGCGTGGAACGACGCGGTCACGTCGGGCCAGCGCTTCGCGGCCAGCAGGATCGCCCTGCACGCGAGCGCGAGGAACGACGCGTCGCCCGAGCGGGCCAGCGCGAGCGTCTCGGTGACGTCGACCTGGTGAAACGTGGCGGCGTGCGGCACAGTGAGCGCCGACTGCGTCATGGCGGCGGCGGTGTGCTTGCGCAGCCCCGTGACCTTCTCGCGCGTCGACGCGGGCGCGGCTGCCGGTGCGGCGGATGCGCTGCCGTGCGACTCGAGGTCGGCCCGCGTGACGAGCCCGTCGGCGCCGGACGGCCGCACCGACTGCAGGTCGATGCCGCGCTCCTTCGCGAGCTTCCGCACCGGCGGCATCGCGCGGTTCGCGCGTCGCTCGGCGGGGCGATCGGTCCTGGAGAACGGCTCGACGTCCCACGTGCGCTTCGCCCGCACGGGCTTGCCGCCGTGGACGGTGATGGAACCGACGAGCACCGAGACCTTCTCGGGCTTCGCCTCCTGCTCGGCAGCGGCCGGGATCTCTTCGATCGTCTCGTCGGGGGTCGCGACCGGGCCCGCCTCGGGCGAGGGCGCATCCTCGGGCTCGCCCGCGGGGGCCGACGGCGCCTCTGCTGCCGACGCATCCGCACCGGAGCCCTGCTGCTCGGAACCGGCGACGTCGAACTCGATGAGCGGCGCGCCCACGGCGACGGTCTCGCCCTCGGCCGCATGCAGCTTCGTGATGACGCCCTCGTAGGGGCTCGGCAGCTCGACGACGGCCTTCGCCGTCTCGATGTCGGCGAGCGGCTGGTTGAGCTCGACGGTGTCGCCCTCCGCGACGCGCCAGGCGACGACCTCGCTCTCGGTGAGGCCCTCGCCGAGGTCGGGCAGCAGGAACGTCTTCATCGGGCGGCTCCCGTCGATGCCATGGCGGTGTCCAGCTCGTCGCGCGAGCTGCGGCGGCCGAGCGTGCGGTCGACGGCGTCGAGGATGCGGTCGAGGCTCGGCAGGTAGTCGTGCTCGATCGCCGACGGCGGGTAGGGGGTGTCGTAGCCGGTGACGCGCTCGGGGGCGGCCTCCAGGCTCGAGAAGGCGCGCTCGACCACCGAGGTGATGAGCTCGCTCGAGACGGAGACCTCACCGGGCGCCTCGTGGGCGACGACGAGCCGGCCGGTGCGGCGCACCGACTCCACCACCGTGTCGACGTCGAGCGGCGAGATCGAGCGCAGGTCGATGACCTCGATCTCGATGCCCTCGTCGGCGGCGGCGATCGCGGCGCGCAGCGCCGTCTCGACGGTCGGGCCGTAGGCGGCGACGGTCACGTCGCGGCCCGCGGCGACCACGTTGGCGGTGTCGAGGTCGCGCGTGATCGAGCGGTCGACCTCCCCCTTCGTGTAGTACTTGCCCTTCGGCTCGAAGAACAGCACCGGGTCGTCGCTCGCGATCGCCGCGCGCAGCGTCGAGTACGCCTCCTGCGGCGTCGACGCCGTCACGACGCGGAGGCCGGCGGTGTGCGCGAAGTAGGCCTCGGGCGACTCCGAGTGGTGCTCGACCGAGCCGATGGCGCCGCCGAACGGCACGCGGATCGTGAGCGGCACCTTGACGCGCCCCTTGGAGCGGAAGTGCAGCTTCGCGACCTGCGCGACGATCTGGTCGAACGCCGGGTAGATGAAGCCGTCGAACTGGATCTCGGCGACGACCCGGAAGCCGCGGTAGCCCATGCCGATCGCGGTGCCGATGATCGCCGACTCGGCGAGCGGCGCGTCGATGACGCGCTCCTCGCCGAAGCGGGCCTGCAGCCCGTCGGTGACGCGGAAGACGCCGCCGAGCTTGCCGATGTCCTCGCCCATGAGCAGCACGCGGTCGTCGGCGTCGAGCGAGTCGGCGAGTGCCGCGTTGACGGCCTTCGCGAGCGTGAGCGTCTCGGTGGTCATCGCGTCCCCTCGATGGATGCGGCGAACGCGCGGCGCTCGGCCTGCTGGCGCTGGATGCGCTTCGTCGGCCGGTCGTAGACGTGCTCGAAGATCGCGTCGGCGCTCGGCGCCTCCGCGTGCTCGGCCGCGGCGCGGAGCTCCTTCGCCAGCTCGTCCGCGCGGATCTTCGCCTCGGCACGGACGGCGTCCATGTTGGCGCCCATCCGCTCGAGCGCGCGCTCGACGCGGTCGATCGGGTCCTTCGCGGTCCACTCCTCGAGCTCGGCCTCGTCGCGGTAGCGCTTCGGGTCGTCGGTGGTCGTGTGCGGGCCGCGGCGGTAGGTGACGGCCTCGATGAACGTGGGGCCGCCGCCGGAGCGGGCGCGCTCGAAGGCGATGCGCGCGGCGGCGTGCATCGCCAGCACGTCGTTGCCGTCGACGCGCATCGAGGGGATGCCGAAGCCGGTCGGGCGCAGCGCGAGCGGCGCGCTCGACTGCACGCGCACAGGCTCCGAGATGGCGTACTGGTTGTTCTGGCAGAGGAAGACGACGGGCGCCTGGAAGGCGGATGCCCACACGAGCGCCTCGTTGACGTCGCCCTCGCTCGTGGCGCCATCGCCGAAGCAGGCGAGCGCGATGTCGTCGGAGCGGTCGAGCTTGGAGGCCATCGCGAAGCCGGTCGCGTGGAGGCTCTGCGCGCCGATGATGATCTGCGCCGGCGCCATGCGGAGCTCGTGCGGGTCCCAGCCGCCGTGCGCGTACGCCTTCCAGACGTGCGCGAACTCGCCCAGGTCGGCGCCCTTCAGGAGCGCGAACGCGTGCTCGCGGTAGGAGGCGAACACCCAGTCGTCCTGCCGCAGGGCGCGGGCGGGACCGACCTGCGCGGCCTCCTGGCCCAGCAGCGGCGGCCACAGCACGAGGTGGCCCTGGCGGGTGAGGGCGAAGGCCTCGGTGTCGAGGCGGCGCACGCGCACCATGTCGACGTAGAGGTTGGTGAGGGCCGACTCGTCGATGTCGGTCAGGTGCGGGTCGAGCAGCTCGCTCGGCAACCTGCTGCCGTCGAGGTCGAGCACGCGCAGCGGGCAGTCGATGCCGACGGCGAGCGCGGGGTCGGGGGCTGGCACGGTGATCGACACGATCGAACCTCCTTGTTCGAAGCGCCTCTTGAGCGCCGGTCGGCTCGTCGGAAGGGTGCATCCGCAGAGCGTGGCTCGACGCTACCGCCGGGGCGCACTTCGCGCAATCAGCGACACGCATGCTGCGCGGCACGCCCATTCCGCAGGGCCATGGGCTGCGCTAGATTGCGC
>JBAZPY010000104.1:0-5759 GCA_041645515.1 Agrococcus sp. | reverse complement strand
GCTCGAGCCAGCCCTCGGCCGCCTCGGGCGCGTCGGCGCCGAGCGCCTCGGCGCTCGCACCGATCGCCGGATCGACGCCGACGGTCGCGCCGGCCGCCAATGCCGCGTCCAGCGCATCGCCGGCCGCGCCGCCGCGCTCGGTGAGCGACTCCAGCTCCGCCGCCGGCAGCAGCCCGGTCTCGTCGACGCCCGCGTCGATCGGCGCGGCGATCGCCAAGCGGGTCGGGCTCGCCTCCCCGGGGGCGTCGCGCACGACGACGCTCGTGCCGCCCTGCATGTCGGGCGCGGATGCGGCCAGGCCGTAGGCGCCCCACGGTGCCTCGTCGAGGCCCAGCGCCGCCGCCTCCACGCTGACCGTGGTCGACGTCCGTCCGAGCGCCGACACCGCGGGGAGGTCGACCGTCGCGACGACGGAGCTGGCCAGGATGCCCTGCCCGTCGAACCAGCGCGTGAGGCCGTAGCGGGTGCTGATGGGGGCAGTCGTGAGGAGCAGCTCGATGGTCGTGGCGGGCACGCTGTCGCGACTCGGGTTCTCCAGCATCACCTCGACGGCGAGCGCCTCGCCGTCGCTCAGCAGCGGGTCGACGGGGGCGAGCGTGAGGGTCGGCGCCTCGTCCGCGGAGACCGTCGCGGTGGCCGCCTCGGCGGGGCTCGGGGCCAGCAGGGGGCCCGCGAGGAGCGCCGTCGCCACAGCCGCGGCGGCGCACGCGGTCGCGCGCCGGCGCGCGAGGCGACCTGCCGACAGCATGGCTGACAGTGTAGGCGCGCTGCCGATGAGCGCCTCGGGCCGCCGCCGCGCCCGTGCCAGAATGATCGGTCGTGACCGACATGGCCGAGGCGACAGCGCGACTGCACCAGCTCGTCGCATCCGCGCCCACGGCGCAGCTCGCGGAGGTGTTCACCGCCGCGGGTCACGAGCTCGCGCTCGTCGGCGGCCCCGTGCGAGACGCGTTCCTCGACCGACCGGTCACCGACCTCGACTTCGCCTCGAGCGCGACCCCGGACGAGATCCTCGCGCTCGTCGCGCCGCTCGCCGACGCGACGTGGGACGTGGGGCGGGAGTTCGGCACGATCGCCGCGCGCATCGGCGGCGCGGACGTCGAGATCACCACCTACCGGGCCGACACCTACGACGGCGTCTCGCGCAAGCCCTCCGTCGCCTTCGGCGACACGCTCGAGGACGACCTCGAGCGGCGCGACTTCACGGTCAACGCCATGGCGCTCGTCATCACGCCCCGCCGTGACGGCAGCCAGGCGACGGTGCCGCAGCTCGTCGACGTCGGCGGCGGCCTCGAGCACCTGCTCGAGGGCGTGCTCGACACCCCGATGGCCCCCGAGCGCTCCTTCGACGACGACCCGCTGCGCATGATGCGCGCCGCGCGGTTCGCCGCGCAGCTCGAGTTCGATGTCGCGCCGCGCACGCTGACCGCGATGGCGGCGCTCGCCGAGCGCATCCGCGACATCTCGGCGGAGCGGGTGCGCGACGAGCTGTCGAAGCTGCTGCTCACCGACGACCCCGTGCCGGGGCTCCGGCTGCTGACCGATGCGGGCATCCTCGACATCGTGCTGCCGGAGGTGCCGGCGCTGCGGCTCGAGGCCGACGAGCATGCGCACCACAAGGACGTGTTCGAGCACTCGCTCACCGTGCTCCACCAGGGCATCGAGCTCGAGGCGTCCCGCAACCCGGATGCCGCGCCCGACCTGGTCTCGCGGCTCGCCGGCCTGCTCCACGACATCGGCAAGCCGGCCACGCGGCGGATCGAGGGGCGCAACGTCACCTTCCACCAGCACGACCTCGTGGGCGCGCGGCTCGCGAAGCAGCGGCTCAAGGCGCTCCGCTTCGACAACGACACGGTGAAGGCGGTCGCCCGGCTCGTCGAGCTGCACCTGCGCTTCTACGGCTACGGCGAGCAGGCGTGGACGGACTCCGCCGTGCGCCGCTACGTGCGCGACGCGGGCCCGCTGCTCGAGCGGCTGCACATCCTCACGCGCTCCGACGTCACCACGCGCAACCGCCGCAAGGCCGAGCGGCTCGACTTCGCCTACGACGACCTGGAGCGCCGCATCGCGGAGCTCCGGGAGCAGGAGGAGATGGACGCCGTGCGTCCCGACCTCGACGGCGAGCAGATCATGGCGATTCTGGGCATCAAGCCGGGTCGCGAGGTGGGCGAGGCGTACCGCATGCTGCTCGAGCAGCGCCTCGAGCACGGGCCGCTCGGCCCCGAGCGCGCCGAGGCAATCCTGCGCGAGTGGTGGGCTGCCCGCTCGGCGTGAGCCTGTCCTGACCGGGCTGGGACCTATGCTTCCCCCATGACCACCGACGAGGCGGTCGCCGCAGGCTCCAGCGTCGCCGTCGGCGTGACCCTGCGCGACGAGACCGGCCCAGTGCACGAGACCGGCTCCGTGCACGAACGGATCCTGAACGGCCTGCGAGCCGAGCGACTGCTCGGCGTCGTCGCGCACGACGACGCCGCCGCGTCCATCGGCCAGGGCTTCGCCTCCCTCCTCAGCGACGCGGCCGGGCGCCCGCTGGTGGTGCGGGACGACGGCGTCGCCGTGGGGATCGACGCCGAGACGGTCGCCGCGCGGCTGCACCGGCGGCTCGATGCCGCGGTGCAGCTGTCGGCCGACGAGGATGTGCTCATCGCGGAGTCGGTGCCCCAGGACTTCGCCCCCTGGGACGTGCTCCCCGCACGCGAGGAGGCTGCTGCCCGCACGAGCGTGCGGTGGATCGCGGTGCTGCCGGAGCCCGCAGACATCGCGGTCCGCTGGTTGACCGAGCTCGCGACCCTGGTCGCAGGCGACGTCGTGCTCGTCCCCGCCGGCGATCGGTCGCTCCTCGTCTGCGACGCATGGTGCTTCGCGGTGTGGCCGACGGAGCTGCGGCCACTCATCGGCATCGCGGAGGTCGGGTCGGAGGTCCAGCTGCACGCTTGGCTCCAGCGGCGCATCGACACCGCCGGGCGCAGCCGTCGGCGCGTCATGCCGACGCCGGTGCCCGACTGGTCCATGACCTGGGCGGCGCCGCCTGCGGGAGTGATGCCGCCCGAGGGCTACCCGGGCATGACGGTCGACGCCATCGCCGCTTGGCGAGCCCCGCAGTCCGACCTGGTCGAGCGACTCGAGCCTGCGCTCCCGCAGCCCGTCGCTTCGGAGCTCCAGCTCGGGCGCCGCGGGGCGGCGCTCGAACGCCTGCTCGCGCTCGATCCGCCGGCGGTGACGACTGCGGCGATCGTCGACGCGCTGGGGCTGCCCGAGATCGTCACGGCGCTCGTTCGAGGCGAGGTCGATCCGGCGAGCATCCCTGGCGCGCGCAGCGCGAGTCGCCAGTCGTTCGGACGGACGCTGCTCGGGTCGATGCGCGATGAGGTGCGTCACGCGGACCGCTCCGCGGAGGGGATCCGCGTCGGCGTCGCCCTCGGGGCGTTCCTCCCGATCGGGCTCGCCGTCGTGCTGCTCGCCGGCTTCGGTGTCATCCCACGTGCGGAGCTGGCTGACCCGTGGTTCTTCGTGGTGCTCGCGCTCGTCGCGGTGGTCTGCGCCGGCCTCGGACAGGTCGTTGCCACCCATGTCGGTCGCCGTCGACGTCGCCGGAGTCCGGTCCGCGAGGAGTGAGCACCAGGCGTCGCAGACATGTTGGCGGCGGATGCGCGCCGTGCGGTAGGATCGCCAGGTTGCGCGGACTCTGATCCCGCACATGCATACCCTCCTGCTGCAGATCGTCTGCAGCCGTTCTAGTCCGAAGGAGGTGGGTGAAGCATGCAGCAGTACGAACTCATGGTGATTCTCGACCCGGAGGTGGACGAGCGCACCGTCGCTCCGTCGCTCGACAAGTTCCTCAACGTCATCCGCAACGATGGCGGGACCATCGACAAGATCGACATCTGGGGCCGTCGCCGCCTGGCCTACGAGATCGACAAGAAGACCGAGGGCATCTACGCCGTCGTCAACTTCTCGGCCGAGTCCAAGACGACCGACGAGCTCGACCGTCAGCTGGGTCTCTCGGAAGCCGTCATGCGCACGAAGGTCCTGCGCGCCGACACCGCCGTCTCGCAGACGGGCGACTCCAAGCGCTACAACGACGCGAAGGCCGCCAAGGCTGCTGCGAAGGCCGCCGCGGCCCCCGCCGCGCCTGCGACCCGGGTGGACGCGACCCCCGCAGCCCCGGCAGCCGCTGAGGCGCCCGCAGAGGTCGAGGCCGAGTAGCCATGGCAGGCGAGACGATCATCACGGTGGTCGGCAACCTGACGGCTGACCCGGAGCTGCGCTACACGCAGAACGGCCTCGCGGTCGCGAACTTCACGATCGCGTCGACCCCCCGCACGTTCGACCGCCAGGCGAACGAGTGGAAGGACGGCGAAGCGCTGTTCCTCCGCGCGTCGGTGTGGCGCGAGTTCGCCGAGCACGTGTCGCAGAGCCTGTCGAAGGGCTCCCGCGTCATCGCGCAGGGCCGCCTGAAGCAGCGCTCGTTCGAGACGCAGCAGGGCGAGAAGCGCACGGTCATCGAGCTGGAGGTCGACGAGATCGGCCCCTCGCTCCGCTACGCGACCGCGCAGGTCACGCGAGCGCAGGGCGGCGGCGCAGGCCGCAGCTCCGGCGGCCAGGGCGGCGGCGGCTTCGGCCAGCCGCAGCAGGTCGCGGAGGAGCCCTGGGGCCAGCCTGCGCAGCAGGCGCAGCCCGCAGCAGGCGGCGACGTCTGGGGCGCTCCCGGCACCTCGTACAACGACGAGACGCCCTTCTAAGGCTTCTCGCACCAAGCACTCACGGGACGGCAGTCCCGAGCACGAAAGAAGGACACATGGCTGGCAAGCCGCAGAACAACCGCAAGCCGCGGGGCCCGAAGGGCGGAAAGCCGCTCGCTCCGGCGAAGGCGATCAAGGTCGGCGTCATCGACTGGAAGGACGTCGCGACGCTGAAGAAGTTCATCTCGGAGCGCGGCAAGATCCGTGCCCGTCGCATCACGGGCGTGTCGGTGCAGGAGCAGCGTCTGATCGCGAAGGCGATCAAGAACGCACGCGAGATGGCGCTCCTGCCCTACTCCGGCGCCGGACGCTGAGGGGGCTGAACAATGGCAAAGCTCATTCTCACGAACGAGGTCTCCGGCCTCGGGTCCGCCGGTGACGTCGTCGACGTCAAGACCGGCTTCGCTCGCAACTACCTCGTCCCGCAGGGCCTCGCGGTCATGTGGTCGCGCGGTGGCGAGAAGCAGGTCGAGCAGATCAAGGCAGCTCGCGTCGCACGCGAGCACGCCACGATCGAGGAGGCGCAGGATCTCCGCGCCCGCCTCGAGGCCAACCCGGTCACGCTGACCGCGAAGGCCGGCGCCGAGGGGCGCCTCTTCGGCTCGATCCAGACGAAGGACATCGCCGACGCCGTCGCGGCCGCCGGTCACGGCACCGTCGACAAGCGCGTCATCGAGATCCCCACGCCGATCCGCTCGGTGGGCGACCACCAGGCGACGGCTCGGCTGCGCGACGACATCTTCGCGACGATCACCCTCAAGGTGGTCGCCGCGAAGTGACGCCCCGCGTCCCTGTGGAGAGGCCCGCATCCCCTGTGGATGCGGGCCTCTTCGCATCCCCTCGAGTCGCTCTCATGGCGGCCGTCGGGCGACGTACCACCAACCCTCAACGTGCACTTGAACCCATCCGGTCCACAGCGAATGTGGAAAGAGAAACGCCCGGTCAGGGCGGCTTTACGGTGCTTTCCACAACTCAATTCCACAGATCTGTCCACAGGGGTGGAGAACAGGACTGCTC
>JBAZPY010000103.1:0-5839 GCA_041645515.1 Agrococcus sp. | reverse complement strand
AACATGAAAAGAGCTCCGGCGCACGCGCACGGAGCTCGACCCTCGACGGGGTGTCACACCTGCGCGGGACGTCGCTCCTGGGCGAGCCTTCGACTGCTGCGCGCCCTTCCGAGCACGCACCAGCGACCAGCGGTCTTTGGTATGGGACCAGACTACGGCATGACGGATGCGCGATGCAAACCGGCTACAGCACCTCGCCACGGTCCGGGGTCGGCTGCGCCTGCGCATCCTGCGCCTGCCGGACCTCCGACCCCCGCCAGCGCGGCAGCCGCACGGTGAACGCGGTGCGGCCGGGCCGGCTCTCGAGGTCGATCGAGCCGTGGTGCGCGTCCACGAGCGCCCGCACGATCGCGAGCCCGAGCCCCGACGAGCCGGTCGCCCGCGAGCGCGACGAGTCGCCGCGGGCGAAGCGCTCGAAGACGAGGCGCTGCTGGTCGGGTGGGATCCCGGGACCGGCGTCGACGACCTGCAGCACGGCATCCGGCCCCTCGGCGCGCAGGGCCACGTCGATCGCGGTGCCCTCGGGCGTGTGCACGCGGGCGTTCGCGAGCAGGTTGGCGATCACCTGCTGCAGCCGCAGCGCGTCGCCCGCGACCGTCACCGGCTCCTCCGGCAGCTCGAGGGCGATCGGATGCGACCGGCCGGCCGCCTGCGCGTCGGCGACCGACTCGACCACGAGCAGCGACAGGTCGACCTCGCCCTGCTCGAGCTCGCGGCCCTCGTCGAGCCGGGCGAGCAGCAGCAGGTCGTCGACGAGCGCCTGCATCCGCACGGCCGCCGCCTCGATGCGCTCGAGCGACTCGCGCGAGTCGGGGCGCAGGTCGCCATCGTGCTTGCGCGTCACCTCCGCGTAGCCGCGCACGGCCGCGAGCGGTGTGCGCAGCTCGTGCGAGGCGTCGGCGACGAACTGGCGCACGCGCTTCTCGCTCGCGGAGCGCGCGTCGAACGCCTCCTGGATGTGGGTGAGCATGCGGTTCATGCTCTCCTGCACGCGGCCGACCTCGGAGGCCGGCTCCTCGATGCGCACGCGGTTCGTGAGCTGCGCGTCGCCGGAGGCGAGCGGCAGCTGCGAGATCCGCTCGGTCGTGGCGATCACGGCGGTGAGCGGCCGCAGCGCGCGCCGGATGATCATGTCGCCCAGCAGCAGCACGATCGTGACGGCGGCGAACGCCGAGACGGCGATGACGAACGCGAGCGCCGCGAGGGTCTGGTTGGTGTCGGAGAGGGAGAGCCCGACGATCACGCGGACCTCGTTGCCGAGGTCGTGAGCGATCACCCGATAGGTGCCACCGCTCGGGAGCGCCTCGTTGATGATGCCGCCGGTCTGCGTCGAGAGGACCGCCGTCTCATCGAGATCGGTGAGGCCGCGCTGCTGGCCGCTGCTCGTGGTGGTGAACGCCTGCAGCAGGCGTTCGCCCTGCTGCACCGCGATGAGCGTGCCCGCCGGCACTCGCGGGTCCAGCGATGCCTGCGTGCCCGTTGCGAGCGCTCGCTCGACATCGACCGCCGTGCGCTGCGAGATCTCCGCCAGCTGCTCGTCAACCCGCGTCTCGAGCACGACCCGCATCGTCATGACGCTCGCGATGGCGACGGCGGCGGTGAGCAGCGCGAACAGCGCGACGACGACCACCAGCAGCCGTCGCCGCAGCGACCACGACGACGGGTTCTGGATGCGCCTGGCCTGGTGGTTCGACGTCGCCTCGGCGGTCACGGGCGCCGACCGCGGCTCACTCGGCGGCGCGCAGCTGGTAGCCCACGCCGCGGACGGTGTGGATCATCGGCGGGCCGAGCGTGTCGATCTTCTTGCGCAGGTACGAGATGTACAGCTCGACGACGCTCGCGCGGCCGCCGAAGTCGTACGACCACACGCGGTCGAGGATCTGCGCCTTCGAGAGCACGCGTCGCGGGTTGCGCATGAGGTAGCGGAGGAGCTCGAACTCGGTGGCGGTGAGATCCACCTGCTGGCCGCCGCGGCGCACCTCGTAGGAGTCCTCATCCATCATCAGGTCGCCCACCCAGAGCACGCTCGACTCCTCGGCGGTCTGCGCGGTGCGGCGGATGAGCCCCCGCAGCCGCGCGACGACCTCTTCGAGGCCGAAGGGCTTGGTGACGTAGTCGTCACCGCCGGCCGTGAGCCCGGCGACGCGGTCGTCGAGCGAGTCCTTCGCGGTGAGGAAGAGCACGGGCACGTCGAAGCCGGCGGAGCGGAGGCGCTGGAGGACGGTCAGCCCGTCGATGTCGGGGAGCATGATGTCGAGCACGACGGCGTCGGGGCGGAACTCGCGCACGGCCTGCAGCGCCTGCTGGCCGTTCGCGGCGGTCTTCACGTCCCAGCCCTCGTACTTGAGGCCCATGGCGACGAGGTCGGCGAGGCTCTGCTCGTCGTCGACGACGACGACGCGGATGGGCGAGCCGTCCGGGCGCGTGAGGCGGGGCTGGGCACGCAGCTGCTGCTGAGCGGTATCGGTCATGGCATCCATTCGGCCAGAGTCTCCTGTGGGTAGGTACGACCGTACTCTGTGGACTTCCTGTGTGCTTCCCATCACGCCGGGTCGTCAGGCGGATGCGTCCGGCAGCGCCCGCGTGAACCGTCCCGACTCGAGCCAGTGCCGAAGCCTGGCGACGGAGACGCGCGTGTAGTCCTCCGCCTGAGCGCGGAGGTCCGCGGTCGAGGTCACCAGCAGGCTGTTCGCGAGCAGCAGCTGCCGGGCGGCGATGAGCCCCTCGAAGTCCGCCCGCGCGATCCGCGGCAGCGGCGAGATCTCGGCGTATCCCTCGCGCAGCGCGTCCTCGAGCCCGGGGGCTCCCCCGCGCAGGTAGAACGCGGAGATCGCGAGATCGAGCACCGGGAGGCCGAGTCCCGCATCGTCGAAGTCGAAGACCGCGAGGTGCCCCTGGTGCCACTTCAGGTTGCCGCCGTGCAGGTCGGCGTGCAGCGGTCGCAGCCGCGCCCCGCGGTGCAGGCGCTCGAACACCTCCCGCGTGCGCTCGCGCGCCTCGGCGAGCACCGACCGCTCCTCGACCGAGAGCCCCGGTGCGCGATCCAGCGCGTCCTCGTCTCCGACCAGCGGCGTGTCGAAGCGCGGCAGCCCGCCGTCCGGTGGCGGCGACCATCCGGCGGCGTGCGCGTGGAGCGTCGCCATCGCGCGGCCGAGCGCATGCGCCGCCTCCGGCTCGAGCGCGTCTGCGTCCTCGCCCTCGAGCCAGGTCGCGACGGTGACGAGGGCGGGTCGTCCCAGCACCGGCGCATCCACCTCGACGCACCAGCGGCCATCGGGCGTCGCCAGCGGCGCGGGCACGCGCACATCCGTCTCCCGTGCGATCGCGCGCAGCCACGCCTGCTGCGCGATCGCGTGGGCGGGGGTGCTGTGGGAGTTCGTGCCGACCCGCAGCGCGAAGCGCCGCCCGTCGCTCGCGTCGATCGCGAAGGTGGTGTTGTAGGCGTGCAGCACGACCTCCATCCGCTCGACGTGGAGCCCGAAGGCCTCGGCGGCCCGCAGCGCGATGGGGCGCAGCGCCTCCACCTGCTCGGCCTCGCTGCGCTCGTCGTACCGGTCGTCCATGCGTCCATCTCACCACCCGATCGGCACGTCGCGGACGTCGGCGGCGCGCGCGAGGCGAGCGCCTCGCGTCGGTCCGGCGTGGGACGATGGACCCATGCAGCTCCAGCTCGACATCTTCGGCGATGAGCCGACGGTGCTCGGGCACACGACCCGCATCGTCGCCCGCTCCAGCGACCGCATCGCGTGGCTCCGCGCCCGCTCGCAAGGGGTCACCGCGACCGATGCCGCGCGGCTGAGCACCTCCCGCGCCGTGGTCGCCGTCGCACGGGAGAAGATGGGCATCCGCGGGTTCTCGGGCAATGCCTTCACCGACCACGGGCGCGCCCGCGAGCCGCACATCGCGAGCTGGGTGCACGACCACTTCTCGCTCGTGCCGTCGGATGCGCTGTTCCACTCCGTGCCCGACCGCCGCCACCTCGCGACCCCCGACTGCATCAGCGACGACGGCACCGTGCTCGCCGAGATCAAGACGACCTCGAAGGCGTTCGACCGGGTGCCGAAGCAGTACCTGCGGCAGATCTGGTGGCAGCAGTACGTGCTCGGCGCCGAGCGCACCCTCTTCGTCTGGGAGCAGCACAGCGAGTTCGTGCCCGTCGGACCGCCCAAGCACGTCTGGGTGGAGCGCGACGAGGACGAGATCGCGATGCTCGTCGACCGCGCGGATCGGCTGCTCGAGCTCCTGCGCGGCTGATGCTGCTCGCCATCCACGGGCTGGGGTCCGACTCCGGCGCGATGCGCGCCTACCTCGAGGGCGCGGTGCCGCACGGCGTGCCGGTGCTCGCGCCGGACCTCAGGGCCCATGGCCGCAACCCGCTCATCGGCCAACCCGACGACTTCGCCCTCGAGGCGCTCGCCGGCGAGGTCGCCGACGACCTCGAGCGCCGGCGGGCGGAGGTCGGCGACGGCTCCCCCGTGTCGATCGTGGGCGTCTCGCTCGGCGCGGCGCTCGCCGCGATCATCGCCCGCTCGGGCCGGTTCCCGCTCGACCGGGTGGCGCTCGTGCGGCCGGCGTTCACGACCGAGCCGCTGCCCCCGAACCTCGCGATCTTCCCGCTGCTGGGGCGGCTGCTCGAGCAGCACAGCCCACGGCGCGCGCTCGCCGAGCTCCACCGCTCGGGGGCATGGCGGTCGATCGCGCACGAGTCGCTCGCGCACGCGCACGGCATCGAGGAGCAGCTGACGCAGCCGCTCGCGGCCGAGCGGCGCATCCGGCTGCTCGAGATCCCGCGGAACGTCGGCTACCGGCCGGGAGAGCTCCGCATCCCCGCTCCGACCGTGGTGCTCGCGAGCCCGCGCGACCCGGTGCACCCGCTGCACATCGCCGATGCCTGGCGCCACGAGCTCGGGTGCCGGATGCTCGTCTCACCCGCCCGGGACGACGGCGAAGCGACGATGTTCGCGTGGTTCCGGCAGCAGCTGGGCAGCTTCCTGGTGGGGATCCGCTAGCGCCGGGAGGCGACGAGCACCTGCTGCGAAGCGACGGGTGCCCGGAGGGGCGCGGCGTGCACCGCGACCACCGCGAGCATCCACACGACGCCGAGGCCAGCGGCGACGTACTCGAGCGTGGACCCCACATCGGTGTTGCCACGGGCGAGCGAGATGATCCCGCCGGTCGCGGCGATGAGCCCGACCGCGAGGCCGCCGACCGTCGACAGCCGCGCGACCCAGCGGTCGCTCGCGGTGGCGAACTGCAGCATCGCGACGCATCCCGCGGCGAACGCGAGGACGGCGGCGACGATGTGCACCCAGTCGCGCCACTGCGCCTCCGCCGTCAGCAGCGACGGGCAGCCCAGCGAGCACGGCACGGCCGCCGCGACGAGGAACAGCGCACCCGCCGTGACCAGCGACGCCGCCGGCGCCCAGCGGCGCAGCAGCGGCACGCGGGAGCGCACGTCGCGCACCACGACGCCGACCAGCAGGATGCCCGCGATGACGAGCACGAAGCCCACCTGGAAGAGTCCGGCCGTCGGCATCGTGAGCGCGCCGAGCTCGGAGATGTACAGGTGGATCCCCAGCTGCACGCGGGCGACGCCGATCAGGACGCCACCGGCGACGAGGCTCGCGACGGCGAGGGAGGCGACGACGGCGTCGGCACGGCGCTGGAGCACACGAGCACTGTAGCGGCGCGACGCTCGGCCGGGCGCCGCGCGGTCACACGTCGTCATCCGGACATCTGCCCGTCACACGCGTGCGCTAGCGTCGATGCGCGTGGAAGGAAGTGCGATGCGAGCAGTACTGGTGCGGGAGTTCGGGCCGACGGAGCAGGTGGAGATCGG
>JBAZPY010000102.1:0-5848 GCA_041645515.1 Agrococcus sp. | reverse complement strand
CTCGAACCGGGCGCGGCCGGCGCGCTCACAGCGCTGTCGGTGCCGGCTGGCCCGTTCCTCGGAGCCACCGCCGAGGACGTGCTCGCGGCCGCGAGCGTCGCCGACCCGGTCGCGGCCATCACGGCACTGGCCGAGGCGAGCCTGCTGCGCTTCGAGGACCGCCGCGGCACCCCGATGTTCTCCCTTCCCGCGCTCGTGCGCGCCTTCGCGCGCGAGGCCGGCCCCGTCGAGCTGCTCGAGCGTGCCCGCTCCGCGTGGATCGACCACTACCGGCGGGTGGCCGCCGACGCGTCGCAGGCGCTGCGCGGCGCCGAGCAGCTCGCGACGCTGCAGCGGCTCGAGCTCGAGGCCGAGAACCTCGGCGGCGTCGTGCGGCTGCTGCTCGACGACCGCAGGCTGGACGACGCCGCGGAGCACGCGTGGTCGCTGCACCTCTACCTGTGGATCGGCGGCTACCTCGGCCTCGTGCGCGAGTGGATGACCGAGCTGCTCGAGCTCGCGGACCGCGAGTCGATCCCGCTCGCCGTTCGCTCCCGGGCCATCGCGCTGTACCACACCCACGCGATCCGCTTCTGGCAGGAGCCCACCGCCGACGTCGTGCCCGGCATGCAGGCGGCGCGCGACCTGTTCGCGGAGGCCGGCGACCGGGGCGGCGCGGCGCTCGCCGAGGTCTCGATCGGTCTCGGCCTGCTCGGCCGCCCGGAGGGCCCCGATGTCGCTGGCGCGATGGTCGTGCTGGAGCGCAGCCGCACCGGCTTCCGCGAGGTCGGCGACACGTGGGGCGAGGGCATGTCGCTCGTGATGCTGGGCCGCATCGCGCTGCTGGCGGGCGGCCTCGCCGACGCTCGCGCGCGGTTCGAGGAGAGCCTCGCTCTCGCCTCGTCGCAGCGGGAGCTGCTCGGGATCGTCATCGCCCGCAACCACCGGGGCTGGGCGCGACTGCTCGCCGGCGACCTCGAGGGCGCGACGGACGACTTCGGCACGAGCCTCGACGAGTCGCTCGCGCTCGGCCACGACGAGGGCGTCGCCTACGGGCTCGAGGGCTTCGTCGGCGTGCGCGGCGCCCAGGGCGACGCCACGAGCGCGGGCGTGCTGCAGGGCGCGGCGCAAGCGCTGCGGCGTCGGAAGGGGGCGCTCAACCGCACGGGCTTCGAGTTCGCCACCCCGGTCGTGCAGCGGCTGCGAGACGCGGGCGCCGGCGAGGTCTTCGACGCGGCGGCCGAGCGGGGCGCGACGATGCCGCTCGCCGAGGTGCTCGCGCTCGTGCACGGCCCATGAGCGCCGGCCGGCACCGCCGCCACCGCCCCGGCGACGACCGCCTCCTCTCCGCGACGCGCTGGACGGCGCTCGCGATCGTGCCGTTCCTCGTCGTCGCCGTCGCCGTGCTGTTCGCCGCGCCGGAGCGCAGCGGGGAGCTGTTCGCGTGGCCGATCGCGCCGCCGATGACGGCATACCTGCTCGCCTCCGCCTACGTCGGCGGCATCGCCTACTTCGTCGCGGTGTGGCGCGAGCGCCGCTGGCACCGCGTGCGGCACGGGCTGCCGGCGGTGCTCGTCTTCGCCGGCACGCTGCTCGTCACCACGCTGCTCCACCTCGACCGGTTCTCGCAGAACCTGCCGTTCGGCGTCTGGCTCACCCTCTACGCGACGACGCCCATCGCGATGGTCGCCCTGCTCGTGCTGCAGGGCGGGTCGGATCCGCGCACCACCGACGCCGTGGACGTCGCGATCCCGCGGTGGGCGTGCGCCGTGCTCGCGGGCGTAGGGCTCGCAGCGCTGTGCGCCGGCGCCGCCGCGCTCGTGGCTCCCGCGTGGATCGCGGAGCTGTGGGCGTGGCAGCTCACGCCGCTCACGGCGCGCGCGACCGGCGCCGTGCTCACGCTCACGGGCGTCGTGAACCTCGCGATGCTCCGCGACGAGCGCTGGAGCGCGTTCCGCATCCTGTTCGGCGCGCAGCTGCTGAGCCTCGCGGCGATCGCAGTCTCCCTCGTCGCGCGGCGCGACGACCTGCTGTGGGAGCGGCCGCTCACCGTGCCGTTCCTCGCGCTCATCGCGGCGGCCGTGCTCGCCTACGGGTCGCTCGCGGTCTGGGCCGAGCGCCGGATGCGTGCCGCTCGCGCGTGACGCGTCAGGCGGCGGCGTCCTCCAGGCCGCCGGCGGCCTCGAGCAGCTCGAGCGCGCGCACGCGCTCCGCCGTCGTGCCGTGCACGGCCATGATGAGCTCGTCCGCGTCCGCCTCGACCTGGAAGCGGCGGAGGGTCGCGACCGCCTCCTCGCCGGTGCCGAGCGCCGTGTTGCGCACCATCGACGCGATGGGCGCGGCCTGCGGACTCGCCGCGAGCGCGTCGAGCTCGTCGTCGCCGATCTGCTGGGCGACGGGGCTGTCGCGCAGCAGCAGGCCGCGCACGCGTGCGCGCACGACCTGCCGCTGCATCGTCATCGCCTCGTCGCGGCTGGGCGCCACCACGGCGTTGATGCCGGCGATCACGAACGGCGCGTCCAGCTGCGCGCTCGGCTCGAACCGCTCGCGGTAGACGGCGACGGCCTGGTGCAGCGCATCCGGCGCGAAGTGCGAGGCGAACGCGTACGGCAGGCCGAGCGCTGCCGCGAGCTGCGCGCCGAACAGCGACGAGCCGAGGATCGTGAGGGGGACGTTCGTGCCGTGGCCCGGCACGGCGCGGATGCCGGGCACGGTCGGGGTGCCCGCGAGGTAGCCCTGCAGCTCGACGACGTCCTCCGGGAAGCGCTCGGAGGCGCGGATGTCGCGGCGGAGCGCCGTCCAGGTGCGCTGATCCGTGCCGGGCGCGCGGCCGAGCCCGAGGTCGATGCGGCCCGGGTGCAGCTCTGCCAGCGTGCCGAACTGCTCGGCGATCACGAGCGGCGAGTGGTTCGGCAGCATGACGCCGCCGGCGCCGAGCCGGATGCTGGAGGTGTGCGCCGCGACGTGGGCGATGAGCACGCTCGTGGCGCTCGACGCGATCGTCGCCATGTTGTGGTGCTCGGCGTACCAGACCCGCGCGAAGCCGAGCCGCTCCGCCGCCCTGGCGAGCTCGACGGAGCCCGCGAGGCTCGCGCCCGCCGTCTCTCCGGGGGCGATGGGGGCGAGGTCGAGCACAGACAGGCGCATCCGCCCAGCCTATGCCGGGCGGATGCGCTGCCCCTGGCGTCAGATCGCCTCGAGCACCACTGCGGAGCCCTGGCCGCCGCCGCCGCAGATGCCGCTCGCGCCGATCGCCCCGCTGCCGAGCTGCTGCAGGCGCCGCGCGAGGTGGCCGACGATGCGGGCGCCGGACGCGCCGATCGGGTGGCCGAGCGAGACGGCGCCGCCGTTGGCGTTGACGATCTCGGGGTCGACGCCGAGCTGCCTCGTCGACGCGACGCCGACCGCGGCGAACGCCTCGTTGATCTCGACCGCCTGCAGGTCGCTCGTCGACTTGCCGGCGCGCTCGAGCGCCTGCTCGATCGCGTCGGCGGGCTGCGAGTGCAGCGAGACGTTCGGTCCGGCGACGAAGCCGGTGGAGAGCACGCGCGCGAGGCCGGCGATGCCGTGCTCGGCCGCATAGGCGCCCGAGACGAGCACGACCGCGGCGGCGCCGTCGGTGATCTGGGAGGCGTTGCCCGCCGTGATCGATCCGTCGGGCGTGAACGCGGGGCGGAGCGCCGCGAGCGACTCGACCGTGGTCTCGGCGCGCACGCCGTCGTCGACGGCGACGGTGACGGTCTTCCTGCCGGCCTTGGCCTCGAACGGCACGATCTCGTCGTCGAGGGTCCCGTCGGCCTGCGCGCGCACGAGCTTGGCGTGCGAGGCGGCGGCGAACTCGTCCTGCTGCTCGCGGGTGATCCCGAACTCGGCGTTGTAGCCGTCGGTCGACTCGCCCATCGCGACGCGCTCGAACGCATCCGTCAGTCCGTCGAACTGCATGGTGTCGGTGAGCGAGAGCTGGCCGAACTTCGCGCCGGAGCGCATCGGGGCGGCGTGCGGCGCGAGCGTCATCGACTCCTGGCCGACCGCGACCACGACGTCGGCCTCGCCGAGCTGGATCATGCGGTGGCCGGTGACGATCGCCTCGGTGCCGGAGAGGCACACGGCGTTGACGCCGAGCGCCGGCACGGTCATCGGGATGCCGGCGCCGACGGCCGTCTGGCGGGGCGGGTTCTGCCCGACCGCGGCCTGCAGCACCTGGCCGACGATGACGGCGTCGACCTCGGTGGGGGCGACCCCGGCCTTCTCGAGCGCGTGCTTCGCCGCGTGGGCGCCGAGCTCGGTCGAGGGCGTCTGGGCGAGCTGCCCCAGGAACCTGGCGAACGGCGTGCGCGCGTATCCGGCGATGATCGTCTCGGGCATGGGGCTGCTCCTTCGCAGTCGGGATGGCACCAGGATACTCGCGCGCAGCCGCGGTCGGCCGTGCGTGCGGGATGATGCTCCCATGAACGAATCCCCCACCGCCCTGTTCGTGTGCGTGCACAACGCGGGCCGCTCGCAGATGGCCGCCGGGTTCCTGCGCGAGCTCTCCGGCGGCGCCGTCGAGGTGCGCTCCGCCGGCTCCATGCCCGCGGAGCAGATCAACCCCGTCGCCGTCGAGGCCATGCGGGAGGTCGGCATCGACATCGCCGCCGAGTCGCCGAAGGTGCTGACGACGGATGCGGTGCGCGACTCCGACGTCGTCATCACCATGGGCTGCGGTGACGCGTGCCCCGTCTTCCCCGGCAAGCGCTACGAGGACTGGGAGCTCGACGACCCCGCCGGGCAGGGCATCGACGCGGTGCGCCCGATCCGCGACGACATCGAGCTGCGCATCCGCGGGCTGCTCGCGTCGCTCGGCATCCAGCCCGTTCGCTGATTGCCCGAGTACAACGGAGGGCACCGATGGAAGGAGACGCAGCCATGAGCGATCAGCAGCATCAGCAGAGCCCGGACGACCTCACCGTCGACCCGGAGGACCGTGACGTCAGTCCGCTCGACGAGCGGCAGGACCCGGAGACCGAGGAGGACACCGTCTCTGGCGGTGCACCGCAGCCGCCGGAGTGATCCCCGCGCGATTCGCGACGACGGAGGGCCGGGCACTCGCCCGGCCCTCCGTCGTGCGGTCAGCGGTCCTTGAGCCCCTCGTCCGCCTGCCACTGGTCGGGGGTGTCCTCGTGGCCCGAGGTGGCGGCCGGCGCTGCGCCCTCCTCGTACCACTGCTCGGCGGCGTCCTGGTGGCCGCCCTCCGTCGGGACGCCGATGCCCGTGCCGGCGGTCGCGCCGGCCGTCGCATCCGTCGACTCGCCCGCGATGTTCACCATCCACAGCACGCCCCAGCGGTCGACGAGCATGCCGAAGGTGTCGCCCCACGGCGCCTGCACGAGCGGCTCCATGATCCTGGCCCCGTCGCTCAGGCCCTCCCAGTAGCGGGTGAGCGCGGCGGCGTCGTCGCCGGAGAGCGACACCTGCTGCGTCCCGGTCGGCTGCGGCATGGACGACGGCGTGTCCGCGCCCATGAGCGTGTGGCCGTCGGCGGTGGTCAGCTGCGCGTGCATGACGAGGTCCGCGTCGTCCGGGCCCTCGTCCATGCCGGACTCGCCGAAGGTGCTCACGACGAGGTCGCCGCCGAACACGCCGTGGTAGAAGTTCATCGCCTCGCGCGCCTGCCGGCCGAACGCGAGATAGGGGTTGAGCAGGATTGCCATGGTGACTCCTCGTCCTGGACTGCGCCGTGCGACCGCCCGGCCACGTGCGGCCTAGCATGGCGCAGCGGTGCCGGTGGCGCCAGACTCCGTCGGATGGAGGATGCGGATGCCGTCCCCCGGCCATAGCATGACCGTGCAGATCACGCACGAATGCGAGGCCGGGTGGACCAGGAGACGGG
>JBAZPY010000101.1:0-5904 GCA_041645515.1 Agrococcus sp. | reverse complement strand
GGTCCCACAGCCGCACGCCCTCGCCGCGCGCGACCGTGAACGGGTTCGTGCTGCCGTGCTTCGACCAGGAGTGCAGGATGAGCCGGTCGAGCTCGCGGGCGCGGTCGCCGTCGGCGGGGTCAAGTGTGCTCATGCTCATCGAAAGCTCCTCGTCAGCGGGGTGCCCCATCGGCGATGGGCGGGACTCCTTCGGATGCTACTGGTCGCCTCTGGCGGGCGCCCTTGCGGACGCCCGCCAGAGGCAGCCGCTACTGCCCGCCCTCCTGCAGCTCGACCTCGATCGGCTCGAACCCCTCGCCCTCGATGTCGACGCCCTCCTCCTCGAGCTGCTCGAGCGCGGCCTCGACGTACTCGTTCGTCCAGGCGCCGTCGTCGGGCTCGGCGGTCAGCACGGTCGCGCCGTCCTGGTTGCGGGTGCTCATCGCGATCTCGACCGTCTGCTCCCAGGCGTCCTCGTCGATGATGCCGATGCCCTCGTCGGACGGCCAGATGAGCCGGTTGATCTCGTTCACCATCCACAGCTGGTGGGAGGCGCCGAGCTGGCTGCCCGAGTCGACGACGATCTGCGCCGCCTCCTCGGGGTTGTCGCGCGCGTAGATCCAGCCCTCGATCGACGCCTTGATGAACGCGATCGTGGTCTCCTCGAACGCCGGGTCCTCGAGCCGCTCGCTCGACGCCCAGATGGCGTCCTGCAGCATCGCCGTGCCGACGTCGTTCCAGTCGAGCACCGAGAAGTCGTCCGCCGTGTACAGCTCGCCCGTCTCGGGGTTCACGGTCTCGAGCAGCTGCGCGTACTCGTTGTACGTCATCGCCTGCGCCGCGTCGATGTCGCCGGCCAGCAGCCCCGACATGTCGAACGCCTGCTGCACGAGGGTGACGTCGGCCATCGGGTCGAGCCCGGCCTCGGTGAGCGCGGCGAAGAGCTCGAACTCGTTGCCGAAGCCCCACGAGCCGACGTTCTTGCCCGCGAGGTCGTCGACGGAGTCGATGCCGGCGTCCGCGAACGACACCTGCAGGGTGCCGGAGCGCTGGAAGATCTGCGCGACGTCGGTGATCATGGCGCCCTGCTCACGGCTCGCGAGCGCCTTCGGCACCCACGCGATCGCGAAGTCGGCGGCGCCGTCGGCGAGCACGGTCTGCGGCACGATGTCGGCGCCGCCCTCCGTGATGGTGACGTCGAGCCCGGCGGCCTCGTAGAAGCCCTGGTCGACGGCTGCGTAGTAGCCGGCGAACTGGCCCTGCGCGAACCACTGCAGCTGCAGGGTGACGGGGGTGAGCTCGCCGTCGGCGGCGGGCTCCGACTCGGCGGGCGCGGTGCCTCCCGAGCAGGCGACGAGCACGGCGGATGCGATGGCCGCGACGGCGGCGAGCGCGGCCCGGCGACGTGGCCGGGCCACCCGTGTGGGGCGGTGAGCGGAACGGTGCATTGGAGGGCTCCTCGGTTGGTGGTGGGATGGCTCAGGTGACGGGGACGCGCGCCCAGCGGCTCGCGATGCGCTCGACGACGAGCGTCACGCCGTAGAAGACGAGGCCGAGCACGATGGCGGCGACGACGTAGGCCCAGGCGCGCGAGTAGCCGGACTGGGCGGCGGCGCTCGCGATGCGGCTGCCGAGGCCGTTCTGCAGGCCCCCGAAGTACTCGGCGACGACGGCGGAGATGACGGCGACCGACGACGCGATCGTGACGCCCGCGAACACGAAGGGGACGGCGCCCGGCAGCGTGACGACCCGGGTCGCCTGCCAGCCGGTCGCGCCGTACGCGCGCATGAGGTCGCGGTGCACGGGGCGCACCTGGCGCAGCCCGCGGAGCGTGGTGATGAAGACGGGCACGAACGAGGCGATCGCGACGACGATGATGCGCGGCATCTCGCTCGTGGCGCCGTACATCGTCTGCAGCACCGGTGCGAGCGCGACGATCGGCACGACCGCGATCGCGGCGACGAGCGGCGCCACCACCTGGTCGAGCCATCGCACCCGCGAGGCGAGCGCGGCGACCACCACGGCAGCCACCGCGCCGAGCAGCAGCCCGAGAGCTGCGTTCCTGCCGGTCGCGAGCGCCGCCGCCACGATGCCCCCGAGCGCCGCCTGCAGCTGCGCGAGGATCGCGGTCGGCGCCGGCAGCAGGTAGGGCTGGATGTCGAGGGCCGTCACCGCGACCTCCCACGCCACGAGCGCGGCCGCGCCGAGCGCAGCCGGTGCGGCTATCCGCACCCAGCCCTGGTCGATCCAGGGCTGCGCTGGCCGGGTCTGCGCCGGCCGCTGCTGCGCTGTCCGGTGCTCGGTCATCGCGCCTCCGCACCGCGCGGCGCGGCTCCCTCCCGGCCGTGCAGCGCCTCGCGCACGGCCGTGACCGACCGGAAGAACGCATCCGTCTCGCGCACCGCGTCGTCGGCCGGTCCGGCCGCGATCGGCGCGCGCTCCACAGCGACGGTGTCGGTGATGCGGCCGGGCCGCGGGCTCATCACCACGACCCGGTCGGCGAGGAATACGGCCTCGGGGATGGAGTGGGTCACGAACACCACGGCGGCGCCCGTCTCGGCGCGGATGCGCAGCAGCTCCCCCTGCAGCCGCTCGCGCGTCATCTCGTCGAGCGCGCCGAACGGCTCGTCCATGAGCAGCAGCCGCGGGTGCTCGGCGAGCGCGCGGGCGATCGCGACGCGCTGCTGCATGCCGCCGGAGAGCTGGTCGGGGTGCCGGTCGGCGAACTCGGTGAGCCCGACGAGCTCGATGAGCTCGTCGGCGCGGGCGCGCCGGTCCGCGGCGGGTGCGCCGTGCAGCTGCAGCGGCAGCTCGACGTTCGCGCGGACCGTGCGCCACGGCAGCAGCCCCGACTGCTGGAAGGCGATGCCGTAGGCGCGCTCGAGCCGGGCGCGGCGGGCGGGCATGCCGAAGACGCGCACGTCGCCGCTCGAGGGCTCGTCGAGGTCGGCGATGAGCCGCATGAGCGTCGACTTGCCGCAGCCGGAGGGGCCGATGAGGGCGACGAACTCGCCCTCCGCCACCGTCAGGCTCACGTCGTCGAGGGCGCGCACGGTCGCCGCCCCCCGGCCCGAGCGCACCTCGAACACCTTCGTGACGCCCGACACCTCGACAGCGCTCATCGCGCCTCCGCTCTCCGGTAGTCGCGGAGCGCGAGCCCCGCGAGCGCGACGATGCCCGCCGCGACGAGTCCCATGACGACGGCGCCGGCGATCGGCGCCCACGCCTTCGCGGGGTCGGATGACCCCGACTGCGCGTACTCGACGATGAGCCGGCCGATGCCGCCGCGGGCGCCGGTCGACACCTCGGCGACGACCGTGCCGACGATCGCGGTGGCCGCGCCGAGCCGCAGCGACGAGAGCAGCTGCGGCACGGCGGCGGGCAGCCGCAGGTAGCGCAGCGTGCGCCACCAGCCGACGCCCTGCGCCCGGAAGAGGTCGAGGTGCTCCTGGTCGGGGGCCCGCAGCCCCCGCAGGGTGCCGATCGCGATGGGGAAGAACGCGAGGTACGAGGCAATGACGGCCACGCTCATCCACCGCTCCCACTGGAGCGCGCCCAGCTCGAGCCTGCCGCCCCAGGCGACCACGAGCGGGGCGAGCGCGATGAGCGGCACCGTCTGGCTGAGGATGAGCCACGGCAGCATCGCCCGGTCCGCGAGCCGGAACCGCTGCATGACGAGCGCGAGCAGCACGCCGACCAGCGCGCCGAGCACGAGCCCCATAGCGGCCGTGCCGAGCGTCTGCACCGCCGCCCTCGCGACGGCGACCACCACGAGCTCGCCCGCCGAGCCGGTCGCCGGCTCGAAGGCGCGCGCGACCGAGTCCCACACGTGCGGCATCGCCAGCTCGGTCGTGCGCGGCAGCAGCACGGTGCCGCCGATCACGACGCCCTCGGCGGGGCCGAGCGCCTTGTAGAGCTCCCAGGCGAGGGCGAGCAGCAGCACGCCGAGGGCGCCGAAGAGCAGCGGCTGCGCGCCCCTGGCCCTCACGCGGGTCACGTCCTCGCCAGCGCCGTCTCGCGCAGCGCAGGGATGATGCGCTCGCCGTACTGGCGGAGCGTCTCCTCCTTGTCGTCGTGCATGACGTAGGCCGCGAACTGGTCGACGCCGAGCTCGCGGAGGCGGGTGAGCTTCTCGATGTGGTCGTCCGCGGTGCCGAGCACGCAGAACCGGTCGACGATCGCATCCGGCACGAAGTCGACGTGGTCGTTCTCGGCCTTGCCGTGGGTGTTGTAGTCGTAGTCGGTGCGGGACTGGATGTAGCTCGCGAGGTCGGCGGGGATCGCGCCCGCCGTGCCGACTGGGCCGTTGCCGTCTGTACCCGGCCCGTAGCGGCGCACGATGTCGGCGACGTGGTTGCCGACCATCCCCCCGAACCAGCGGGACTGCTCCCGCTGGTGCGGCAGGTCGTCGCCGACGTAGGCGGGCCCGGCGACGCAGATCTTGATCGCCATCGGGTCGCGGCCCGCGTCGCTCGCGGCGGTGCGCACGCGCTCGATCATCCACTTCGTGATCTCGGGGTCGGCGAGCTGCAGGATGAAGCCGTCGGCGACCTCGCCCGTGAGCTTGAGCGCGAGCGGCCCGTACGCGGCGACCCAGACCGGCAGCTCGGAGCCGTGCGACCAGGGCAGCCGCAGCGTCACACCGCCGACCTCGACGGCCCGACTGGAGCCGAGCTCGCGGATGACGTGCACCGCCTGCCGCAGCTCCTTGAGCGTCGTCGGCTCGCCGCCCGAGACGCGCACCGCGGAGTCGCCGCGGCCGATGCCGCAGATGGTGCGGTTGCCGTACATCTCGTTGAGCGTCGCGAACGTGGATGCGGTGACGCTCCAGTCGCGGGTCGCCGGGTTGGTGACGAACGGACCCATCGTGACGCGCCGGGTGGCGGCGAGCGCCGCCGACAGGATGACGTAGGGCTCCTGCCAGAGCACGTGGCTGTCGAACGACCACACGTGGCTGAAGCCGTGCACCTCGGCGAGCTGCGCGAGCTGCACGAACCGGCTCGCGGGCGGGTTCGTCTGGAAGACGGCACCGAACTCCATCAGGCTCCCATCGGTCGGGTCGTCGGTCGCACGGCGGAGTGCATCACAGCGGCGTGCATCACAGCGGGGCGCATCACAGCAGGTACTGGCTCAGGCCGCGCTTGACGAACGAGCCGTCGCCCGGACGCCCGAGGTACTGGCGGTCGTCGACGACGACCCGCCCGCGGCTCATGACCGTGTCGACGTGCCCGTCGATCTCGAACCCCTCCCACGCGGAGTGGTCCATGTTCATGTGGTGCGTCTTGTCCACGCCGATCGAGGTGTGCCCGTTCGGGTCGTAGACGACGATGTCGGCGTCGGCGCCGGGCTGGATCACGCCCTTCCTCCCGTACAGCCCGAACATGCGCGCGGGCGTCGTCGCGGTGATCTCGACCCAGCGCTCGAGCGAGATCTGCCCATCCACCACGCCCTGGTACAGCAGGTCCATGCGGTGCTCGACGCCGCCGATGCCGTTCGGGATCTTCGAGAAGTTCCCGCGGCCGAGCTCCTTCTGGTCCTTCATGCAGAACGGGCAGTGGTCGGTCGAGACCATCTGCAGGTCGTTGGTGCGCAGCGCGCTCCACAGCTCGTCCTGGTGGTGGTCGTGCTTCGAGCGCAGCGGCGTCGAGCACACCCACTTCGCCCCCTCGAAGGCGCCCCACTCGTCGCTGCTCGCCCCCAGCTGCTCCTCGAGCGAGAGGTAGAGGTACTGCGGGCACGTCTCGCCGAACACGTTCTGCCCGGCGTCGCGGGCGGCGGCGAGCTGCGCGACCGCCTGCTTCGCGCTCACGTGCACGACGTACAGCGGCGCGCCCGTGAGGTTCGCGAGCATGATCGCGCGATGCGTCGCCTCCTCCTCCATCTGCCACGCGCGGGCGATGCCGTGGAAGTACGGGTCGGTCTTGC
>JBAZPY010000100.1:0-5907 GCA_041645515.1 Agrococcus sp. | reverse complement strand
GGGCTGCAGCGCCTCCGCGTCGATGAGGTCGAGGATCGACCGCTGCACCTGCGCGGTGAGCGTGCTCGAGGCGGTGCCGGGGGACATTCGCCCATCCCATCATGATTCGCACCGGCGCCCCAAACGCGAAGAGCCCCGCCGAAGCGGGGCTCTTCCTGGCGAGGCATGCCTCAAATGGTGGTGACGTCCACCGGGATGCCGGGACCGAAGGTGGTCGAGACGGTCGCCTTCTGCACGTAGCGGCCCTTCGAGGACGACGGCTTGAGGCGGACGACCTCGTCGAGCGCTGCCTGGATGTTGTCGGCGAGCTGCTCCTCCGAGAACGAGGCCTTGCCGACGATGAAGTGCACGTTGGCGTGCTTGTCGACGCGGAACTCGATGCGGCCGCCCTTGATGTCCGTCACGGCCTGCGCGACGTTCGGGGTGACGGTGCCGGTCTTCGGGTTGGGCATCAGGCCGCGCGGACCGAGCACCTTGCCGAGACGGCCGACCTTGCCCATGAGCTCGGGGCTCGCGACGGCGGCGTCGAAGTTGGTCCAGCCGGCCGCGACCTTCTCGATGAGGTCGTCGGAGCCGACCTCATCGGCGCCTGCGGCGATGGCGGCCTCGGCTGCCGGGCCCTGCGCGAAGACGATGACGCGAGCGGTCTTGCCGGTGCCGTGAGGAAGAGAAACGGTACCGCGGACCATCTGGTCAGCCTTGCGGGGGTCGACGCCGAGCTTGAGCGCGACCTCGACGGTCGAGTCCGTCTTGGTCGAGCCGGTCTCGCGAGCGAGCGCGACGGCCTCGGCGGCCGTGTAGGACTTGTCAGCGTCGATCTTCGCCGCTGCGGCCTTGTAGGCCTTGGACTTCTGTGCCATGTGGATCTCCTAGATCAGAGTTCGTGGTGCGCGCCTGGCCGGCGCTCCCACTGGTGAGCCGTGGGGCTCGGGGGTCGAGGTCAGCCCTCGATCGTGATGCCCATGGAGCGGGCGGTGCCGGCGACGATCTTCTTCGCGCCCTCGATGTCGTTCGCGTTCAGGTCGGCCATCTTCTGCTCGGCGATCTCCGTGATCTGCGCCGACGTGAGCTTGCCGACCTTCGTCGTGTGCGGGACGCCGGAGCCCTTCTTGACGCCAGCGGCCTTCTTGATGAGCTCTGCTGCCGGCGGGGTCTTGAGGATGAAGTCGAACGAGCGGTCCTCGTAGACGGTGATCTCGACGGGGATGACGTTGCCGCGCTGGTTCTCCGTCGCGGCGTTGTACGCCTTGCAGAACTCCATGATGTTGACGCCGTGCTGACCGAGCGCCGGTCCGATCGGGGGCGCCGGGTTCGCGGCGCCGGCCTGGATCTGCAGCTTGATCAGACCCGTGACCTTCTTCTTGGGTGCCATGTCTCTTCCTTCTTGGTGTGTTGCGGTCGCGGGCGAGCCCGGGACCGCATCCAGCCCCTACGGGGACTAGAGCTTGCTGACCTGCCCGAAGCCGAGCTCGACAGGGGTCTCTCGCTCGAACAGGCTGACGAGCACGGTGAGCTTGCGGCTCGCCGGCTGGATCTCGCTGATCGTGCCCGGGAAGCCCGCGAACGAGCCCTCGGTGATGGTGATGGTCTCGCCGACCTCGAAGTCGACCTCGACCGCGAGCTGCGTGGGCTGCTGCGCGGGAGCGGACTTCTGCTGCTCGGCGAGCTGCTCGTCGGCGATGGGCTTCAGCATCGTGAAGGCCTCGTCGAAGCGCAGCGGAGCCGGGTTGTGGGCGTTGCCGACGAAGCCGGTGACGCCCGGCGTGTGGCGGACGACCGACCAGGTGTCCTCGTCGAGCTCCATGCGCACGAGCACGTAGCCGGGGACGCGCACGCGGTTCACGCGCTTGGCCTGGCCGTTCTTCGTCTCGAGCACGTCCTCGGTCGGCACCTGGATCTCGTAGATGCCGTCGACCTGCATGTTCTCGGCGCGCGAGGCGATGTTGGCCTTGACCTTCTTCTCGTAGCCCGCGTACGAATGGATGACGTACCAGCGGCCGGGCTTCATGCGCATCTCGCGCTTGAAGTCCTCGTACGGGTCGGTCGCGGGAGCCTCGGGCTTCTCCTCGGCGGGGACGAGGTCGTCGAGGGCCTTGTTCAGCTCGATGTCGAGGTCGTTGACGTCAGACACAGTCCACCTTCTCCTTCAGGTCCGGGATCGGGCTCAGCCGCCGAGGCCGAACATCGGCAGGTCGCCGAACACCCAGCCCACGAGCGAGCCGAACAGGAGGTCGAGGCCAGACACCAGCAGCATCATGAAGACGACGAACACGAGCACGACGAGCGTGTACCGGATCAGCTCCTTGCGGGTCGGGGTGACGACCTTGCGCAGCTCGACCAGGACTTCCTTGAGGAAGGTCCACAGGCGCATGAACGGGTTGCGAGACGCACCCTCGCGAGTGCGGGGTGCCTCCTCGATCGCGTTCTCAGCCACGGTGACCCTTCGGTTTGTTCGGCCCGGCGGGTGCCAGGCCCGTCAGGCGTCCGCATGGACGCCTCGAGCAGGGCGGACAGGACTCGAACCTGCAACCTGCGGTTTTG
Source organism: Agrococcus sp. (assembly GCA_041645515.1). Taxonomy (GTDB): domain Bacteria; phylum Actinomycetota; class Actinomycetes; order Actinomycetales; family Microbacteriaceae; genus Agrococcus. Next base: position 3,366 of record JBAZPY010000100.1, on the reverse strand, counting down.
GAGACCGCTGCTCTACCAATTGAGCCACCGCCCTGGGCGGGTGGAGTGCCATGCTGTCGCGATCGGGCTGCCCGTGCAGGGCGTGCAACATCATGGCGGTTGTCAACCACCAAGGAGACAGTCTACGACGACGCGGCGCGTGCTGTCCACTTCACGCCGTGGTCGCCTCGCCACCGTGGCGATCGTGACCAGCACCGCAGACCTGCACGACGAGCGCGGCGACGCGCTGCAGGCACCTAGGCTTGGAGCCGTGAACCGCATCGCCGCGCGCATCGCCGCCATCAACGAGTCCGCGACCCTCAAGGTCGACGCGAAGGCCAAGTCGCTGAAGGCCGCCGGCCGCGACGTCATCTCGTACGCCGCGGGTGAGCCCGACTTCGCCACGCCGCCCAACATCGTCGAGGCGGCGCAGCGCGCCCTCGCCGACCCGAAGAACTACCGCTACACGCCCGCGGCGGGCCTCCCGGAGCTGCGCGAGGCGATCGCCGCGAAGACGCTGCGCGACTCCGGGCTGCAGGTCGAGGCGAGCCAGGCGCTCGTCACCAACGGCGGCAAGCAGTCGGTCTACCAGGCGTTCCAGACCATCCTCGACCCGGGCGACGAGGTGCTCGTGCCGACGCCCTACTGGACGACCTACCCCGAGGCCATCGCGCTGACGGGCGCGAAGCAGGTGGACGTGTTCGCCGGGGCGGAGCAGGGCTACCTCGTGACGGTCGACCAGCTCGAGGCGGCCCGCACCGACCGCACGAAGGCGCTGCTGATGGTGAGCCCGTCGAACCCCACCGGCGCGGTCTACCCCGCCGACCGGGTGCGCGAGATCGCCGAGTGGGCCGAGGCGAACGGCCTGTGGGTCGTGAGCGACGAGATCTACCAGAACCTGGTCTACGACGAGGAGCGCGCCGTCTCGGTGACCGAGGCCGTGCCGGCGCTCGCCGAGCGCACGATCCTCGTCAACGGCGTCGCGAAGACCTACGCGATGACGGGCTGGCGCGTCGGCTGGATGGTCGGCCCGGCCGACGTCATCAAGGCCGCCGCGAACCTGCAGTCGCACCTGACGAGCAACGTCAACAACGTCGCGCAGCTCGGCGCGCTCGAAGCGCTCACCGGCCCGCAGGATGCGGTCGGCGAGATGCTCTCCGCCTTCGACCGCCGCCGGCAGACGATCGTCGCGGAGCTCTCCCGCATCCCCGGCATGAGCGTCCCGACCCCGAAGGGCGCGTTCTACGTCTACGCGGATGTGTCGGGCCTGCTGGGCAAGGAGTGGGGCGGCGTGACGCCCACGTCGAGCCTGCAGCTGGCAGACCTCATGCTGGAGCAGGCCGAGGTCGCCGCGGTGCCCGGCGAGGCGTTCGGCCCCTCCGGCTACCTGCGGTTCTCCTACGCGCTCGGCGACGACGCGCTGCTCGAGGGCGTCCAGCGGCTGCAGCGGCTCTTCGGCGCCTGATCCTCAACGTCGCCGGTGGCGGGACATCGACGCATGCGCGATGCGTGACCACCCGCGACGTTGAGGGGCGGAGCGCGGCCGCCGACGCGCGGCCCGCACCCATAGCCTGGCGGGGAGACGCGCTGGAGGTCGCCGCATGATCGAGATCCTGAACCCCGCCGAGCTGGCGCGAGCGCGGACGGCCGGCGCCCTCGTCGGGGGCATCCTGCAGTCGCTGCGCGGCCGCAGCGTCGTCGGCACGAACCTCCTCGAGATCGACCGCTGGGCGAAGGCGATGATCGAGGAGGCCGGCGCCGAGTCCTGCTACGTCGACTACGCGCCCTCGTTCGGCCGCGGACCGTTCGGCCACCACATCTGCACGGGCGTGAACGACGCGGTGCTCCACGGCCGCCCGCGCGACTACCGGCTCGCCGACGGCGACCTGCTCACGCTCGACCTCGCCGTCTCGGTGGACGGCATCGCGGCCGACGCGGCGGTCAGCTTCGTGGTCGGCGGGACCCGGCCGGCCGAGAGCCTCGCGATGATCGAGGCGACCGAGCGCGCGCTCGACGCCGGCATCGCCGCGGCCGTGCCCGGCAACCGCATCGGCGACATCTCGCACGCCATCGGCTCGGTGCTGAGCGCCGCCGGCTACCCGATCAACACCGAGTTCGGCGGTCACGGCATCGGCTCGACGATGCACCAGGACCCGCACGTCGCGAACACCGGACGGCCAGGACGGGGCTATCCGCTGCGTCCCGGGCTGCTGCTGGCGCTCGAGCCGTGGATCATGGCCGACACCGACGAGCTCGTCGTCGACGCGGACGGCTGGACGCTGCGCAGCGCGACCGGCTGCCGGACGGCGCACAGCGAGCACACGATCGCGATCACCGAGGACGGCGCCGAGATCCTCACCCTCCCGACCGGGCGCTGACGCGACACCGCCGGTTCGCGCCCGCTAGACGTGCTGCGCGTAGGAGCGGTACCGCTCGAGCAGCACCGACCAGTCGGCGTGCCGCCCGCGACCATGCCGGTTGGAGTCGTTCCAGCCGGCGTGCGTGAGCCGCACGCGGGTGCCGCCCTGCGGCAGGTCCACGAACGTCACCGACACGATGCTGGCGTCGCCCGAGTGCGTCGCCCGGAAGGTGTGGGCGAAGCACTCGCCCGGCACCGAATCCGTCACCTCGCCCCACTCGATCGCGCGGCCGTCGCGGCCGTGCTCGACGATCCGGCCGCCCTCGTGCGTGTCGACCTCGATGCGGTCGAGCCCCGAGCCCGTCGAGGTCAGGCTCGGCAGCCACCACTCGGCCAGGCCGTGCACGTACGCGTCCCACGCCCGTGCGCGGCTGACCGCCACCTCGAGCTCGTGCTCGATCGGTGAGGTGCCGTCCGACACGTCCGCGTGCGCGGCGCCCTGCTCGTCCATGGTGTCCCCCGCCCTCGACTGTCCCACGACCGCGCTCGCGGATCAATCGTCGACGGGCACGAAGCGCTCCTCGCCGTCGAGCTCCTGGAACAGCGTGAGCGTGAGTCTGCGGGGCCCTCCATGCGCGCGTTCCGCGAGCGCCACGGGGTCTCGACCGGCTCGGCGACCACCGTCGCACCGGCGCTCTCGAGCCGCCTCGTGACGCCGTCGGCGTCGTCGACCTCGAAGGCGACGCGGATGCGCGGGCTGGGCGTGCCGCCGGCCTCGATGCGGTCGATCATGCGCTTCTGCGCCGGGTTGGCGAGCTCCAGGGTCGCGCGCCCCGCCTCGAGGATCGCGACGCGCGCGTCGCCGGCGCCCTCGAACGCCGCGATCTCGGGCAGGCCGAGCGCGTCGCGGTAGAAGGAGAGGGCGGCGTCGAAGTCGTCGACCTCGACGACCAGCCGGAGCTGCGCGGGAGGGCGCGTGGACGGTGCGGGCTGTGCGTGGTGTGCCATGGCGAAGCCAACGCCCGTCG
>JBAZPY010000099.1:0-5908 GCA_041645515.1 Agrococcus sp. | reverse complement strand
GTAGGGCGGACGGGACTTGAACCCGTGACCGAGGGATTATGAGTCCCCTGCTCTGACCAGCTGAGCTACCGCCCCGAGGCCTCGCGGCCCGGAGAACGAGCCTAGCTGTGCAGCTCGACCGCGGTCTCCGGGTCGCGGATCTCCTCGCCCCGGTAGATGCGCTCGTACGCCGTGATCGTCGTCTCGATGTCGTGCGGGGCGACCATCTCGAGGCTGTGCCGCTGGTACGTGCGGTACTCGTCGTCATCGAGCCGCAGGATGCGCTCCAGCTTGTCCGCGAGGTCCGCTGCGTCGTCCGGGCGGAACAGCCATCCGTTGCCGCCGTCGCGCACGAGGTGCGGCAGCGCCATCGCATCGGCCGCGACCACGGGCAGGCCCGTGGCCATCGCCTCCATCGTCGCGATCGACTGCAGCTCCGCAGTCGACGGCATCGCGAACACCTCGGCGGCGCGCAGCCGGGCGCGCAGCTCCGCGTCGCTCACGTAGCCGGTGAGCGTCACGCGGTCGGCGACATGCAGGTCGCGCGCCAGCGCTGCCAGATCGTCGATCTGGTCGCCGCCGCCGACGATGTCGAGGTGCCAGTCGAGGTCCTTCGGCAGCTGCGCGACCGCCCGCACGAGCGTGTCGAGCCGCTTCTCGCTCGTGACGCGGCCGACGAAGACGATGCGTCCGTGCTGCCGCTCGGGGTTGGGCGAGTACTCGTCGCCGGGCAGGCCGCACGAGATGGCGTGCACGCCCGTCAGGCCGGTCTTGCGCTCGAGGTAGTCGGCGCTCCGCCGCGTCGGCGTCGTCACGACGTCGCAGCGGCCGAACACGGTCGCCGCGTCGTTCCACGCGAAGTCGACCGCCGCCGGGTGCAGGGCGCGCGGGATGTTGGAGTGGTCCATCAGGTTCTCGAACATCAGGTGGTTCGTGCCGACGACCCGCATGCCGCGCTTCTTCGCCTCGGTCGAGAAAGCCCGCCCGAGCACAAGGTGCGACTGGAAGTGCACGGCGTCGGGCCGCAGCGCGTCGAGCAGCGACGCGGCGTTCTGCCACACGCGCCACGGCTCGGCGAAGCGCAGCCACTCGTGCCCCGGATACAGCATCGACCGCAGGCGGTGCACCGTGAACCGCTGGCCCTCGTGCTCCTCGACGTGCGTGCCGTGCCGGCCACGGCCGAGCGCCGATGCCACCACGTGCACCTCGTGTCCCCGCTTCGTGAGGCGGGCGGCGAGCCGCGTCGTGAACTTCGCGGCGCCGTTGACGTCGGGCGCGAAGGTGTCTGACGCGATGAGGATGCGCAGGGGTCGGTCGGTCATTCGTCCTCCTCTGACGCTATGTCGAGCGTCCGGATCTGTGGGTGATGCCGCGCGAGCTGGAACACACCGGTGACGGCGAGCGCACCCGCCCCGGCGTAGACGATGATCGCCCACGGCGGCGTCGCGGACGCCTCGCCGAGCACCGTCACGCCGATGAGCACGGCGACGAGCGGGTCGATGACGGTGAGCCCGGCGATCACGAGGTCGGGCGGGCCGGACGCGTGCGCGAGCTGCACGGCATAGCTGCCCACCGCCAGCGCCACGAGCATCGCGACGGCGCAGACGATCGTCAGCCACTCGAACTGGGCCGAGATGATGCGGTTGATGACGACCTTCGAGAGCGTCACGACGAATCCGTACAGCACGCCCGCGGCGAGGATGTAGAAGATCGCGTTCGCCCGGGTGCGGAAGAACCACCACGCCGCACCCAGCCCGCCGAGCGCGACGACGAGCAGCGAGAGCACGGTGAGCAGCTGCCGATCGCTGATGGGCCGCTCGATCGCGTAGATCGCGGCGATGAAGACGAAGATGCCGATGCCGACCAGGCAGAGCCCGATCGAGCGCACCGTGCGGTGATCGAGCCGGATGCCGGCGAGGCGCGCGTTGAGGAGCGCGGTGACGACGAGCGCGACGGCGCCGAGCGGCTGCACCACGATGAGGGGCGCGAAGGCGAGGGCGGCGAGCTGCAGCGCGACCGCGAGCCCGAGCAGCACGGTGCCGACCAGCCAGGCCGGCTCGCGCAGCATCTTGAGCACCGCTTTGCCGCCGAGCGCCGCACCGCGCTGGGCGCCGCCCTGGAAGTGGCCGACGCCTCGGTGCTGGAACTGGGTGCCGACCGACAGGAACACTGCCCCGACGATGGCAAGCGGGATGCCGAGCGCCTGCAGCGGCGTGAGCGAGATCTCTGCCGCGAGGTCGTCGAGGGAGGCGAACAGCACGCCTCGAACCTACTCGCCACAGGCCTCGATACTGTGGAGGACATGACTGTTCTGCCCATCTGCATCACCGGGGAACCGGTGCTGCACCGCGTCGCCGAGCCCGTCTCGTCGTTCGACGCGGAGCTCGCCACGCTCGTCGACGACATGTTCGCCACCATGGAGGCCGCGCCCGGCGTCGGTCTCGCGGCGCCGCAGGTGGGGCTCGCGAAGCGGCTGTTCGTGTACGACTGGACGGGTGCGGAAGGCGTGCGGACCCGCGGTGTCGCCGCGAACCCCGAGCTGTGGATCTCGCCGCTGCCGGTGGGCGTGCCCGACGAGGCGGACGAGGAGGGATGCCTCTCGATCCCGGGCGAGCGCTTCGCGCTGCTGCGGGCCGAGCGCGCGATCCTGCGGGCGCAGGACCAGCACGGCGAGCACTACGAGCTCGAGGCCTCCGGTTGGCTCGCGCGCATCCTGCAGCACGAGTTCGACCACCTCAACGGCATCCTGTACGCCGACCGGCTGGACGCGTTCGGCACCAAGGGCGTGCAGAAGGCCGTCAAGCGCAACAAGTGGGGGGTCGAGGGGCTCAGCTGGATGCCGGGCGTCGACAACCTCGAGGACTGAGCCGGCTCAGCGGGCGAGCGCCAGTCGACCCGTCTTCGAGACGGTCAGGTCGGTCGGGCGTCGACTGGCGAGCGCGACGTTCGCCGCCATCAGGGGGAGCCAGATGGCCCACATGTGACCGGGCGCCTGCAGGTAGGGGTTGCTCGCGTTGGCGATGCTCATCGCCAGGCCCCCGGCGATGGTTACGGCGAAGACCGGCCACATGTCCGGACGGGCTCGAGTCGCCCGCACCAGCGCCACGACCGCCAGCGCCGCGGCGAGCCCGAGGATGAGCAGTCCGACGATGCCGAACTGGAACAGCATCAGGTGGTACTGCAGCTCGAAGTTCCACGGCCGCGCCTCCGAGCGCGAGTAACCGTCGATGACGGCGCCCAGCCCGTGGCCGATCCATGGTGACTCGAGCCACGCGGTGATCAGCCGATCCGCCTGGATCACCCGGTCGGGCTGCGACCCGTCGTCGGCGAAGAAGCCGACCAGGTTGTTCCAGGTGCGCTGCAGCGCCGGGTTCGACGCGATCCATGGGATCGCGAGGATGCACAGCAGGCCGGCGTAGGGCAGCAGCGGGTGGATGCGCCGAGGGCCGCGCCGGCGCGCCAGCGCCGTCCACCCGAGCACCGCGAGCGGCACCAGCACCAGCACGAGCACGATGGCGTTGCGTCCCCCGACGAGCGTCGCGCCGACCGCGGTCCCGGCGGCCACGATCCGCAGCCAGCGCGGCGGGAGCAGCGGATGCGGCGGCACGAACGCGGCCACGACCCACATGGGAGCCGCCGCCGCGAGCGTCGACAGGCCGTAGAGCCGGATCGCGGTCGCGCCCTGCTCGATGTTGAAGCCGCCGCCCCCCTCCTCGATCAACCACTGCGGCACCACTTGCGGCAGTCCGAACTGCGCGCCCACGAAGAGCAGGATCAGCACCGACAGGGTGACGGTGGCCCACGCTATTGCGGAGAGCACCGTGCGCAGCATCCGCTCGTCCGCCCCGAGCGCCCACGCCGCGAACAGCAGCGGCGCCCCGACCCAGACGAGCACATGCTGCGTCATGCCGGGATTGCCCGCTCCGACGAACGCCGCGATGAGACCTGCGATGACCACGAGGATCGCGACCGCGACGACCTCCTGCGACGCCCAGCGGCGCCCGATGACGACGGCGGCGGCCGATGCGACGGCGAGGAGCGCGAGTGCCGGGTAGAGGATCTCCGGGTGGCCGACCGGCCGCATCAGCACGTAGACCAGCACGACCGCGCAGACCGCGCGGAACGGCCAGCTCGAGACTCGCTCCACGCCGGTCACGCTAGTGCTGAGGCCGCGGAATGTAGCGAAAAATGCCCGCACGCTGAGGATGGGGAACGCGCGCGGCTCCCCGTGAAGCGCCTCAGTCCATGGGCTGCGAACGCGAGTCGACCTCTGCGATGACCTCGTCGACGGGTGTCTCCTCTCCTCGACGGCTCTGCTGGCCCGCTCGTTGATGAGTGGCACCGGGTCGATGCCCTTGCCTCGCACCCGGTGCTCCACGTGCACGTGGATGCCGGTCGACAGCCCGGTCGTGCCCAGCTCGCCGACCAGCTCCCCTCGTCCGCCCCGAGGATGGCGAACAGCGGCACGCCCTTCTGGTTCCGGATCGGCGGCCGTAGTCCGCGCCGAAGTAGAACGGCGCCTTGTCGAGGGTGTGCGTGCGTGGGCCGAACCCGGACGTGCGCACGATCCCCTTGATGCTCATCTTCGCCATCGGGACTCTCCTCTGCGGCCGCAGCACCCAGCCGCGGCTGCGTCGACCGAAACGGGCCTTGCTCGAGCCGAGCGGCCACCTGCCGTCAATCATCCTCCGGGATGTCGACGATCGACCTCGCGAGTTGCCGGACAGCGAGCACGGGCGCCGAGAACGAAGAAGGCCCCCACCCCGAAGGGTGAGGGCCGACGGCTCCCCGAGATGGACTCGAACCATCAACCTGCCGGTTAACAGCCGGCTGCTCTGCCAATTGAGCTATCGAGGATCGCTGCGGGAGCGACGACAAGCGTAGCATCCCGCGCGGGCCGGGGTCACATCGAGGCGGGCACCGCTACTCCGACCGCAGCGACCTGCGCTCGCGCTCGAGCTCGAGCAGCTGCTCCTGCAGCCGCTTCGACGCCTCCGGGTCGGCGACGCCCATGCGCTGCAGGCTGCCGAGCAGCTCAGCCTTCCGGCGCAGGATGTCGCGGTCGACGAGCGAGCCCACGATGCCGCGAACGTAGGCGGTGACGCCGTCGTTCGTCGACTGCGGGATGGGCGCCATCGCGAGCGTGCGCACGAGCGGCACGATCTCTGCGGGCACGGCCTGCGCGACCTGCTCCGAGAAGTCGGGCCGCTCGATCGCATCGAGCGATGCGAGCACGCCGTCGCGCACGACCGCGAGCGACGGGTTCGCGATGTAGGCGGTCGCGCCCCGCACCGCGAGCTCGCGGCCGAGCACGGCCGGCTGCTGCAGCAGCGCCGAGATCGCGTCGCGCTCGAGCCGCGACGCCGGGTCGCGCTCGAGCTGCCGCAGCGCCACGTCCGCGGGCGGATGCGCGGCCGCGGACTCGTCGGGGGCACCGGCCGGGCGCGGTCCGGCCTGACGCACCGCGCGACGCACGTCCTCCGGACTCACGCCGAGCCATCCGGCGACCGTGCGGGTGTAGCCGTCGGCGAGCGCCCGGTCGCGGATCGACTGCAGCACGGGCGCTGCTCGCCGCATGGCGTCGACGCGCCCCTCGACGGTCTCGAGGTCGTGCTGCGCGACGATGCGCCGCAGCATGAACTCGAACAGCGGCCGCGGCTGCTGCACGAGCCTGCGCACGGCGTCGTCGCCGCGCTCGAGCCGCAGGTCGCACGGGTCGAGGCCGCCGGGCGGCACCGCGACGAACGTCTGCGCGGCGAAGCGCTGCTCCTCCGCGAACGTGCGTGCCGCTGCCTTCTGGCCCGCCTCGTCGGGGTCGAACGTGAACACCACCCGGCCGAGCGAGCGCGTGTCGGTCGTCGACACGTCGCCGAGCACGCGGCGCAGCACCTTGATGTGGTCGACGCCGAAGGCGGTGCCGCACGTGGCG
>JBAZPY010000098.1:0-5932 GCA_041645515.1 Agrococcus sp. | reverse complement strand
CCTCGTGCGTCGCTGCGTCGACGGGCCCGGCACCCTGGTTCTCGATCTCGTCTTCACGCACACCGTCACGATAGCCACGCGCCCGCGACACGCGACGGTGCCGCCCCGCAGTCGTGGGAAATCCGGTCGCGCGGCTGCCGCGGCGCGGCGTGACCACCCGGCGCTGTCAGGGCAGCGACTAGAACCAGGCATCGCCCGTGCGGCGGGTGTAGACGGCACGCAGCCAGCGTCCTGCCTTCTGCCAGAGCGCATAGCGGCCGCTGAGCGGCAGCTCGAACGTCGGCATGTACTTCACCGGCTCCGGTGCCCACGCCGTCTTGAACGTGTAGAGGCCGCGGATGTCACTGGTCTCCCACTCGGCCGGGTCGGGGATGTTCGCGAGCTCGTAGAGGGTGACGCCGTCGGCGTGCAGGTCCTGCATGATCTTCCACTGCATCAGGTAGGGCGCGAAGATCTTCGCGTTCTCGCGGATGCTGCCGGCGTCCTTGTACCAGGCGGTGTCGCCGAAGCGGATGACGAAGGCCATCGACTGCACCTCGCCCTCGTAGTGCGCGACGTAGAAGTGGCCCTGGCCGACGGTCTTGTAGACGTCCCAGATGCGCTGGAAGTACTCCGGGTGCCGGAAGTAGCCGCCGGAGCGCTCCTTCGTCTCGCCGATGAGGCGATGCATCTCCGCCTCGTTCTCGGGCGTCATGGGCACCTTGCTGACCGTGACGCCGAACTTGTTCTCGGCGGCGCGGTAGGAGTTGCGGGCGCGCTTCTTGAAGCGGGCGGCGACCTCGTCGAGCGTGCCGGAGAGGTCGACGGCGACGGCGTGCTGGTACTGGCTCGACGCGGCGGGCACCCAGCCGTTGCGCTCGAAGGCGGCGGTGAGCGCCGGGTCCTCGGTCTCGAAGGTCTCCATCTTCAGCCCGAACCAGCGCTTCGGGTAGGCCTTGGCGCGCGCCGTGATCGCGTCGACCGCCTCGGGCGTGATGCCGCTCACGCGCGGCAGGAAGAGGATGCGGCCGGCGAGCGGCGCCGTGCGCTCGAACAGCTGGATGGGCAGCTGCCGCTCGCCGCCGCTCTCGCCCCGCACGGTCACCACGTCGCGGAGCGCGCGCCACGGGCTGTCCTCGCGGGTGCGGGCCCACGCATCCGACTGCATGTAGTGCGCTCTCGACTGGCCCTCGAGCACCTGCGCGTCCCAGGCCGTTCCGTCGGTGGCCTTCGCGGGCCTCGGCTCGGCCGCAGCGGTGATGCTCATGCGCTCGCTCCCTGGTGGTGGATGCGGTGCGACTGCACCGCCCTCGATCGTACCGGCGCGGTCGCGAGCCGTCGGCTGGCGCATCGCGCCCAGCACCCGCGGATCCGCCCTCGCGGCGCCGACGATAGGCTCGTGGAGTCGGATCGGAGGCTCCATGCGCATGCTGCGAGGCGTTGCCGCCGATCCTGTCCACCGAGCGCGCATCCTGTTCCCGCTGCTCCTCGCCGCCGCCGGGGTCATCCTCGGACTCCTCTCCATGCATGTCGTCGACGGCGGGTCGCATGCAGCGCACGGCGCACCGGCAGCACCGGCCGCCGCGCACGTCATGCCCCACGATGCGCCGGCGCCCGCGGATCCATGCGGCGATGCGGGATGCGACGAGCTCGGCGTCATGGCCGTCGCTTGCGCTCTCGCGCTGCTCGCGCTGCTCGCGCTCCTACCCGCCGCCCGCGCGCCGTGGCGCCTCGAGGCCCACGTCCCGCCCGTGACGCGCCTCGCCGCGATGCGACGACCGGCACCGACCCCTTCGCTCATCGCCCTCTCGATCAGTCGGACGTGATGGAGCCCCCGCGGCGCACGACGTGCAGCCGCCTTCGGCAGCCACCACATCCTCTGTCAGAACCACGGGAGCGGTGCTGAACGAGCCGTGAGCACCGGCGTCCGGGCGACGACGTCGATCCTCCACTCGGACGCCCTCGCTCATCTTGAACACCCGCAAGGAGAAGAACCGAACATGCACATCCATCGATCATCACGTCTGCGACGCGTCGCGGCCGTCTCCGCGCTCGGCACCGCCATCGCTCTGGCAGCGACCGCGTGCGCCGCGGGGGGCGCATCGGCGCGGTCGCTGACCGAAGGCAATCACATCCACGACCTCGTCCCGGCGGAGGACGGGCGGTCGCTGCTCGTCGGCACGCACAACGGCCTGTTCTCCGTCGACCTCGAGAGCGGGCAGGTGGCGGGCCCCGCGGGCGAGCAGGTCATCGACCTCATGGGCCTCTCCGCCACAGAGGACGGACTGATCGCCTCAGGCCACCCGGGCGCGTCAGGCGGGCAGGACCTGCAGGGGCCGAACCTCGGCCTCATCCGGAGCGCCGACGCGGGCGAGAGCTGGGAGGCGGTGTCGCTCGAAGGGGTCGCCGACTTCCACGCGCTCACCTACGATCCGACGGCCGGCGCGGTCATCGGCAGCCAGGGCGGCCAGCTCCTCATCAGTGACGACATGGGCCAGACCTGGCGCCAGGGGGCCGCAGCGGAGCCCTACGACCTGCTCCCCACCAGCGGCGGGGTGCTGATGACCAGCGTCACCGGACTGAGCGTGAGCACTGATGCGGGCATGACCTTCGGCCCGGTGGAGGGCGCCCCTCCCCTAGTGCTGATCGGCAGCGACGGCGACGTCGTCGTCGGCGTCGACCTCGACGGCACGCTGTGGCGGTCGGAGTCGGGAAGCGAGTGGACGGCGGAGGGAGCGACGCCCGAGCAGGTGCACGCGATGACCATCGTTCCCGGCGGCGAGGTGATCGTCGCGACATCGTCGGGGCTGCAGCGCAGCGGGGACCTGGGTGAGAGCTGGCGACCGCTCGTCGACTGAACCGCTCTGACACCGACGTGCACCACCGGCGGTCCCTGGGATGCGGTCACGGCAGGCACCCACGGACCGCCGACCATCGCCGCCCCGATTGACGGCGACACGCCCGCCGGATATATGGTCGCCTCGGCGGATACCCCCCGGGGGTATCCGCCGAGGCGAGACGATGGACGCCCTGCCGAGGGCGATGCGCATCCGCGATCCGCACGGCACGGCGCCCCCGCAAGCGAGAGGAAGAGACATGACGCACCCGCACGAGCACGGAACCCAGCACGCAGCCCCGCAGCCGGATCCGCACGAGGCCCACCGCCATCGTGCCGACGACCGGATGGGCGGTCATGCGAACGCCGCGACCGCCGGTGCCGCCACGGCGGAGCGGCACGGCGCCGGCGCCCACGGCGCCGCGGACGAAGCGCGTGCGGCGCACACCGGTCACGGCGCCGACCACGAGCACGGCGGCCACGGCGAGCACGGCGACCATGTCGGGCAGTTCCGTCGGCTGTTCTGGATCATGCTCGCCCTGGCGGTCCCGACGGTCGCGCTCTCGGGCATGTTCGCCATGATCGTCGGCTACTCGTTGCCGGATGCCCCGGGTCTTTCCTGGGTGTCCCCGGTGCTCGGGACGGTGATGTACGCGTGGGGCGGCAAGCCGTTCCTCGTGGGTGCCCTCGGCGAGCTCCGTGCCCGCAAGCCAGGCATGATGCTCTTGATCGGGCTGGCCATCACGGTCGCCTTCGTCGCGTCCTGGGGCGCCAGCCTCGGACTGCTGCACCATGAGCTCGACTTCTGGTGGGAGCTGGCGCTGCTGATCGTGATCATGCTGCTCGGGCACTGGATCGAGATGCGATCGCTCGCGCAGACCACATCCGCCCTCGACTCGCTCGCGGCTCTGCTGCCGGACGAGGCCGAGCGCGTCGAGGGGGACGGCGTGGTCGTCGTCTCGCCGGCGGACCTCGTGAGGGGCGACGTCGTCATCGTGCGCCCCGGCGGCAGCGTGCCCGCGGACGGCCGGATCATCGACGGGCGTGCCGCCATGGACGAGTCGATGGTCACGGGAGAGTCGCAGACGGTCTCCCGCACCGTCGGCGAGCCCGTCACCGCCGGCACCGTCGCCACCGACTCCGGCATCCGCATCGAGGTGACCGCCACCGGCGATGACACCGCGCTGGCGGGCATCCAGCGGCTCGTCTCGCAGGCGCAGAGCTCGACCTCGCGCGCGCAGCGCCTCGCCGACACCGCGGCCGGATGGCTGTTCTGGTTCGCGCTGGCAGCAGCGGCGATCACGGCCATCGTCTGGTCCATCGCTGGCCTCCCCGACGCCGCCGTCATCCGCACCATCACCGTGCTCGTCATCGCGTGCCCGCACGCGCTCGGCCTCGCCATCCCGCTGGTCGTCTCGATCGCGACCGAGCGTGCGGCGCGGGGCGGAGTGCTCGTCAAGGACCGCCTCGCGCTCGAGAGCATGCGCACCGTCGATACCATGCTGTTCGACAAGACCGGCACCCTGACGAAGGGCGAGCCGACGGTGATCGACATCGCCGTCACCGATGGCCGCGACGCGGACCTCGTGCTGGGGCTGGCGGCGGCCGCCGAGTCCGACAGCGAGCACCCGCTCGCCAAGGCGATCGTCCGCGCGGCCGGCGCCAGGGGCCTCGCGGTCCCCCGCAGCACCGACTTCGCATCCTCCCCCGCGGTCGGCGTCACGGCGACCGTCAACGGGACGACGGTCCGGGTCGGCGGACCGCACCTGCTCAGCGAGGAACGAGCGGACGAGCTCGCCGTCGCCGAGCAGTGGCGCGCCGACGGCGCGATCATCCTCCACGTCGTGCAGGAGGGCACGGTCGTCGGGGCGCTCAAGCTCGCGGACGAGATCCGCTCGGAGTCCCGCGATGCCATCGACGCGCTGCACGCCCTCGGGGTGCAGGTCGTGATGATCACCGGAGACGCCGAAGCGGTCGCGCGCTCGGTCTCCGAGGAGCTGGGCATCGACCGCTTCTTCGCCGGCGTCCGTCCGGAGGACAAGGCCGCGAAGGTGCAGGAGCTGCAGCGCGAGGGCCGGAAGGTCGCGATGGTCGGCGATGGCGTCAATGACGCCCCCGCCCTCGCGCAGGCGGATGTCGGGCTCGCGATCGGGGCCGGCACTGATGTCGCGATCGCATCGGCGGGAGTGATCCTCGCCAGCGACGACCCGCGATCCGTGCTGTCGGTGATGGAGCTCTCGCGCGCCGCGTACCGGAAGATGAAGCAGAACCTGTGGTGGGCTGCGGGCTACAACCTGATCTCGGTACCGCTCGCCGCCGGCGTCCTCGCGCCCGTCGGGTTCGTGCTGCCGATGTCGGTCGGTGCCATCCTCATGTCGCTCTCCACGATCGTGGTCGCACTGAACGCCCAGCTGCTGCGTCGGCTCGACCTGCGCCCCGCATCCACCACTCGGTCCGTCCTCCACCGATGAGCGCCGCCGGAGGGGACGCGATAGGCTTGCACCGGTGCCGCCGGACGCCTTGGCAAGACGCAGCAGGTGGCGCGCCCCGCCGGTCTCGACGCTGAACCGGAGCCTCGCCCTCGGGGTCCTCCAGCGCTTCTGCGGTTCTCACTGGATGGATCTCCGCGGCGCAGATCAGCGTGTCGAGTGCAAGATCCTTGGAGGATGTGATGAGTGGCTCGGTTCGTCTGAGCGGGACGGTTCGTCGCGGTGTGGCCGCAGCGGTCGCAGCGGGCATCCTGGTGCTCACCGGGTGCGCGAGCGCCGACGGCGTAGCCGGCCAGGTCGGTGATGCAGGGTACATCGCGGGCGACGGCATCGTCACGGAGATCGCGCCGGAGGACCGCGCGGCTCCTGGTGACTTCAGCGGACCGCTGGTCATGGGCGGAGAGTTCGACTCCGCGAGCCTCGACGGGGTCACGCTCGTCAACTTCTGGTACGCCGCCTGCCCTCCCTGCCGGGTCGAGGCACCGGTGCTCGCGGAGCTGTACGCCGAGTACGGCGACCGGGTGGACTTCATCGGCGTCAACGTGCGCGACGGGGCAGCGCAGGCAGCGTCGTTCGAGCAGGAGTTCGACATCGAGTACCCGTCGATCCTCGACGACGGTACGGCAGA
>JBAZPY010000097.1:0-5979 GCA_041645515.1 Agrococcus sp. | reverse complement strand
ATGCCGCTTGACGAGCAGGAAGTGCAGCACCACCAGCACGAGGATGACGCCGGGGATGATCACCACGTGCGCCCCGTACAGGCGCAGCAGGATCGGGATCTGCTCGGCGAACCCCGGGGAGAACCAGTAGCCGATGCGTCCCAGCAGGTTCCCGATCCCGATGTTGTGGGCGAGGGCTTCGAAGCCCTCCTGATCCCATTTGAGCACCGTGCCGGTGAAGATGGCGAAGGTCAATAGGCCCAGCATGGCCACTCCGACGAGCCAGTTCCCCTCCCTCGGCTTCTTGTAGGAGCCGGTGAGGAACACGCGGACCATGTGCAGGATCGCGCCGACGTACATGGCCTGCGCCGCCCAGAAATGCACCCCGCGGACCAGGCTGCCTCCCCAGATCTCCGTCTCGATGTTCCGGATGGACTGATTCGCCGTCTCCGGCATCGGCGAGTAGAACTGGGTGAGCAGGATGCCGGAGCCGATCAGCAGGACGAAGCTGACCGCGGTGATCCCGCCGAGCGTCCAGGCGAACCGGTTCGCGTGCTCTGGCACCGGGTAGGCCAGGGCGGAGATCCCGAGCCTCTCGTCGATGACGTCCCAGGCGCGGCGGACCCGGCTTCGGGGTGGTCCGGTGTGCTCGCCGACCGCGACGGGCTTCGGAGCGGGCTGCCGGTCGATCACGGCCGGGCCTGCCGCCGACGAGCCTGCGCCGTGATCGTCTCACGCAGTTCGCGAAGACTCTCGCTGGGACGGAACAGCACCGCGAGCGCGACCCCGGCCGCCGCGACGAGGACGGACAACCCCAGGAACACCCAGTCGGTCAAGGAGAGCGCGCCTTGCGAGGTGAGCGGCGGCAGCATCTGGGTGGTTCCGGTCTCCTCGCCGACCGCGGGCTCCAGCTCTGCGACCGCCTCGGCGATGGATCCTTGCAGGAGCGTCCGTGCCTGATCGGTATCGCCGTCCTCGAGTGCCGTTCGTGCCTGCTCCAGGGCCGCCACGTCGACTCCGTCCTGGTCCTCCGCCGCCAGAGCATCCTCCACCATGGCGGCCGCCTGAGCGCTGCCGCCAGGGCCTTCATCGTTCACCAGGAAGCTCAGGGCCTGCAGCACCATCACGTACCCCTCTTCAGCCGACTGCCCGCCGTCGGCTGAGGCGGGCGACGCCGCGAACGGTGAGCCGAGCGACGCAAGGACGGCGATCAGCAGCGCGGCCGAGCGCAATCGGAGGCTCCCGGCGTTCCCGCTCTCGGTGCCGCTTGTCCGTCTGTTCATGGCCAGTGCCTTCCGATGGGACCCAGTCCTGCCGGGTCGGCTGTCGCATGCCGGCGATGTGGGACCACTCTGCTGCCAGCAGTGCGGGATCACCTTGACGTGTCGCCGACAGTTGCGGACATTCCGCTCCGTGTCAAGGCCGCCGTGCTGGCGCTGCCGTGCTCCTGAGAGGATTCGGAGGCGCGAGGTGACGGTTCAGGTCGCCAGAAGCGGTTGCGGTGGCGCTGGGGCGGCCGGGCCGACGGGATGCAGACATGCCCGTCGTGCTTGCCATGACGGTGGCGCACCCCGTCGCGCCGCCAAGCGCGGCGCGACGATCAGGATCGCTCGCGTCGGTTGGCGTCTGCACGCACGGCGGGCATCGCCCCGGTGCCGATCGACTCGAACGCCTCGGGCCGCCTGTGCCGCGCGTGGATGGCGATCGCCACTCCCACGAGCGCCGCGACCACGAGCAGCCCGGGCAGCGCGAACGTGAGCGGCGTCGACTCGGCCTGGCCGAGCAGCAGGTTCCAGTTCGAGAGCGTCAGGACCGTCACCGTCCCGAAGAACGCCGCCGCGATCACCGGCGCGATGATGCGCGACCACGGTGTCGTGTCCCGCCGGTCCCGCGCGAAGAACCCGATGACCGCGACCGAGACCACGGCCATGAGCATGATGAGCCCCAGTGCACCCAGGTTCGTCAGCCAGGTGAACAGCGTCAGCACCGGGTACAGCGGCCCGAGGTCGCTGCCCGCGCCAGCGACGGCGAAGGCGGTGATGATCGCCGCAGCGATGACCGACTGCGCGATCGAGCCGAGCGCCGGCGCGCCGCGCCCGTTCGCTCGCCCGAACGCCCGAGGCAGCATGTGCTCGCGGCCGAGCGCGAACGCGTAGCGCGCGACCGCGTGGTGGAACGAGATGAGCGCTGCGAGCAGGCTCGAGATGAACAGCACCTGGCCGATGTCGGCCATGATCGTGCCCGCTCGCGCGTCGAGCTCGACGAAGAGCAGATCGGGTCCGTTGGCCTGCGCGTTCGCGACGATCTGGCCCGGGCCGCTGCTCATCTGCATCGCCCAGGCGCTGAACGCGTAGAAGAAACCGATGATGATGACCGCGAGGTAGGTCGCGCGCGGCACCGTGCGCTCGGGGTCGCGCGCCTCCTCGGTGTAGATCGCGCCCGACTCGAAGCCCATGAAGGCGGCGATGCCCATGACGAGCACGACGCCGATGCCGGTGGTGAAGAGATCGCCGGGCAGGAAGCCCGCGGCCGAGACGCCCTCCGGGGCCGTGCCGAGCGCGAGCAGGTCGTAGACGATCACGACGACGAACTCGAGCGCGACGAGCACGCCGACGACCTTGACCGAGACATCCACCCGGTTGACGCCGAGCACCGCGATGAGCGCGATCGTCACGAGCACGAAGACCCACCAGGGGATCTCGACGCCGGTCTTCGCCGCGACGAAGCTCGAGGTCGCGAAGCCGAGCATGCCGTAGATGCCGATCTGCATGGCGTTGTAGGCGACGAGCGCCGTCCAGGCGCTCGCGACGCCCGCCTCGGGGCCGAGGCCGCGAGCGATGTAGGCGTAGAAGGCACCGGCGTTGCGCACGTGCCGGCTCATGGCGACGTAGCCGACCGCGTAGACGAGCAGGCCGGCTGCGAGCAGCAGCATGCCGAGCGGCACACCGGTGATGCCGGAGACGGCGTAGTTCGTCGTCACGCCGCCGGCGACGACCGTGAGCGGCGCGGACGCGGCGATGATCATGAGGACGATCGCCGGCACGCCGAGCCGCGGGGTGCCGCCGCCGAGGGCGGATCCGAAGCGATCGGTCGCGTCTGCCTGCTGAGGTGCGATGGCCATGGCAGCTCCTTTGCTGTCACCGGATGGTGCCTCTGATGCTCGCGCTCCGGCGTAGCGAACGGGGGCCGCCGGCTTGACGAACCGCGCACGATCGCGGGCCGCGCGGCAGTAGCCTGGCGTCGGCAGCCGCGCCGTCGCGGCTCCGGGAGGACGCATTGGCCGGGATGTTCGACTTCCCGCCGCTCGAGGGCCAGACCTTCGACATCGCGGCGTGGCGTCGTGAGGTGGCGACGAGCTTCGTCGCGCTCGACGTGCACCCGCTCGGCGACGAGCCGTTCTGGGCGCGCTGCTCGCGCATCGACGTCGGCGAGGTCTCGGTCTTCCGCATCGAGCACGCGGCGAGCGTCGTCGCGCGCACCCCGAAGCTCGTCCGGCGCGGGCCGAGCGACCTCGTGAAGGTGAGCCTGCAGCTCGAGGGCGAGGAGCTCATCGAGCAGGACGGGCGGGCGGCGCTGCTGCACGCCGGCGACCTGGCGATCTACGACACCTCGCGCCCCTACACGCTCCGCTTCGACAGCGAGACGAGCCTGCTCGTGTTCACCTTCCCGCGCGGCTACCTCGACATCCCGCGCGACGAGCTCGCCGCCGTCACCGCGACCGCGTTCCCGCTCGACTCCCCGCTCGGCCGCGTCGTCAACCCGTTCCTCGTGGGGCTCGCGCACAGCCTCGCCGAGCTGCCCGGCGCGAACGGCCGCCGGCTCGCGCGCACGGGGCTCGACCTGCTCATGACGCTGCTGTCGACGCAGCTGCAGCAGGAGGTGCGGCGCGACCCGCGCCGGCAGCTGCTGCACGAGATCCTCGGCACGGTCGACACGCTGCTCGGCGATCCGGAGGTGTCGCCCGCGACGATCGCCACCGCCCACTTCATCTCCACCCGGCACCTCCACGCGCTCTTCGCCGAGCACGGGATCACCGTGGCCGGCTGGATCCGGGAGCGCCGGCTCGAGCAGATCCGCCGCGACCTCGCTGACGGCGCGCTCGCCGACGCGCCCATCGCGCGCATCGCGGCGCGCTGGGGGCTCGTCAACCCCGCCCACTTCTCGCGCCTGTTCCGCACCACGTTCGGGCAGAGCCCGAGCGAGTACCGCGCGGCGACCTCGCTCGAGCCGGCCGAGGCGGACGAGCGGCGCCCCGCAAGCAGCGTGCACTGACGGGCAACCCCGCTCGCCGATGCGCGCCTACCGTGGGCAGCAGGCTCGACGAGGAGGTCCCATGCCCGACGCAACCCACACCCACGGGGCGCGCGATTCGCACGTCCGTGACGCGACGCATCCGCTCGACGGCCTGACGCCGTCGGAGATTGACCGCGTGCGCGCGGCGCTCGACGCGGCCGGTGCGCTGCAGCCCGACACCCGCTTCCCGCTGCAGGTGCTGCTCGAGCCGCCGAAGGCGCAGCTCGCCGCGTGGCAGTCCGGACAGCCGCTCGCGCGCCGAGTGCTCTCGACCCTCCTCGACACGGAGTCCGGCCGCGTGCGCGAGGCCATCGTGGCACTGGATGCGGACCGCCTCGAGTCGATCGAGGTGCTGCCGACCGGCGAGCACCCCTACGGGCAGCCTCCCTACCTCTTCGAGGAGTACGAGCTCGTCGACGCGATCGTGAAGGCCGACGAGGGCTGGCGACGGGCGATGGAGGCGAGGGGCCTCACCGAGCTCGATCGCGCCCTCGTCGTGCCCCTCGCGCCCGGGCAGTTCGGCGAGGTCGACGAGGTCGGCAAGCGGATGATGCGCTCGCTCACGTTCATGCCGCCGCACGAGGGCGACAACCCGTGGTCGTTCCCCGTCGAGGGCCTCGTGCTCATGGTCGACGTCACCGCGAGGCGGGTCGCGAAGCTCGTCGACGAGCGGCAGGTGCCCTTGCCCGAGCTCGACGCCAACTACGACGACGCATCGGTCGGCGAGCGCCGCACCTCGCTCAAGCCGCTCGAGATCACCATGCCGGAGGGGCCGAGCTTCACCGTCGACGGCTCCGAGGTGACGTGGCAGCAGTGGCGGTTCCGGGTCGGCTTCTCGATGCGCGAGGGCCTCGTGCTGCACCAGCTCGGCTGGCAGGACGGCGACGAGCTCCGCCCGGTGCTGCACCGGGCGAGTGTGCCCGAGATGGTGGTGCCCTACGGGGACACCACCGAGACACGGCGCTGGATCAGCTACTTCGACGCCGGTGAGTACAACCTCGGCAAGAACGCGAACGCGCTCCAGCTCGGCTGCGACTGCCTCGGCGCGATCCACTACTTCGACGCGCACCTGGCGGCCGACACGGGTGAGGCCATCACCATCCCGCGCGCCGTGTGCATGCACGAGGAGGACTACGGGGTGCTGTGGAAGCACCGCGAGCTCGACGGCGAGACCGTGCACGGCCGCCGCTCGCGCCGCCTGGTCATCTCGTACTTCGCGACCGTCGGCAACTACGACTACGGCTTCTTCTGGTACCTCTACCTCGACGGATCCATCCAGTTCGAGGCCAAGGCGACCGGCATCGTCTTCTGCGGCGCCGACCTGCCAGGGCTCGACCTGCCGCACGCCACCGAGATCGCGCCCGCGCTGTACGCGCCCATCCACCAGCACATCTTCTGCGCCCGGCTCGACTTCGACGTCGACGGCACCGACAACTACGTCGACCAGGTGGACCTCGTGCGCATCCCGATGGGCGATGCCAACCCGTGGGGCAACGCCTTCGGCTACCGCCGCGACCGCATCGGCACCGCGACGGGCGTCGAGGGCGACGGCGCCCTCGGCCGCACCTGGCACATCGGCTCGGCGAGCCGCACGAACGCGGTGGGCCGATCGACGGAGTACCAGCTCATCCCCGAGGCCCGAGCGACGCTCATGGCCGATCCGGCGTCGACCGTGTGGGGACGCGCGACGTTCGCGACGAAGCACCT
>JBAZPY010000096.1:0-6036 GCA_041645515.1 Agrococcus sp. | reverse complement strand
GGGAGGCCTACGACGCGCTCTACCGCGAGTACCTCGCCCTGCACGACCACTTCGGGCGCGGCGGCAACGACGTCATGCGCCGCCTCAAGGCGATCAAGCGCGCCGCCCGCACGGGCGCCGCGAGCGCCGAGCCGGCCGAGGTGCGCGCGTGAGCCGCGAGGCGGCCATCCGGGCCGTGCGCGAGCAGGTCGCCGCGCTGCACGCCGAGCTCGTGCGCTACGGCCTGGTCGTCTGGACGGGGGGCAACGTCTCCGGCCGGGTGCCGGGCGAGGACCTCTTCGTCATCAAGCCCTCCGGCGTCGACTACGACGACCTGACGCCGGCGTCGATGATCCTGTGCGACCTCGACGGCGCCGTCGTGCCGGGGAGCGAGGGCTCCGAGCGCTCGCCCTCGAGCGACACCGCGGCGCACGCCTACGTCTACCGCCACCTGCCGGAGGTGGGCGGGGTGGTGCACACGCACTCCACCTACGCGACCGCGTGGGCGGCGAGGGGCGAGGCGATCCCGTGCCACATCACGGCGATGGCGGATGAGTTCGGCGGCGAGATCCCGGTCGGCCCGTTCGCGATCATCGGCGACGACTCGATCGGCCGAGGCATCGTCGAGACCCTCACCGGCCACCGCTCGCGCGCCGTGCTCATGCAGAACCACGGCCCGTTCACCATCGGCAGCGACGCGCGCGACGCCGTGAAGGCGGCCGTCATGTGCGAGGACGTCGCCCGCACGATGCACATCGCGCGCCAGGGCGGCGCGACCCTCCCCATCGACCCCGCGGCGATCGACGCGCTCTTCGACCGCTACCAGCACGTGTACGGCCAGCAGGAGGCTCCCTCCGTGAAGGACATCCAGTGACCAGCATCATCCCCGACCCCGCGACGCGCACGGTCTGGTTCCTCACCGGCAGCCAGGGGCTGTACGGCGAGGAGACGCTCGCGCAGGTCGCGGCGCAGTCGAAGGAGGTCGCGGCGCTGCTGGCCGACGCGGCCGAGATCCCCGTGACCGTGGAGTGGCGGCCCGTGCTCACCTCGCAGGACGCCATCCGACGTGCGGCGCTCGAGGCGAACGCGGACGACTCGGTGATCGGCGTGATCGCCTGGATGCACACCTTCAGCCCCGCGAAGATGTGGATCGCCGGCCTCGAGGCGCTCGCGAAGCCCATGCTGCACCTCCACACGCAGCACAACGTGGCGCTGCCGTGGGGCGACATCGACTTCGACTTCATGAACCTCAACCAGGCCGCGCACGGCGACCGCGAGTTCGGCTACCTCGCCGCGCGGCTGGGCGTGCCCCGCACGATCGTCGTGGGCCACGCATCCGCTCCTCGCGTGCGCGCGCAGGTCGGCACGTGGTCGCGCGCCGCGCTCGGCACCGCGGCCATGCGCTCGCTCAAGGTCGCGCGCTTCGGCGACAACATGCGCTTCGTCGCGGTCACCGAGGGCGACAAGACCGAGGCCGAGATCCGTCTCGGCACGCAGATCAACACGTGGGGCGTCACGGAGCTCGCGGATGCCGTGGCTGCGGCCGACGACGCTGCGGTCGCCGCGCTCGTCGACGAGTACGTCGCCAGCTACGACGTCGCCGACGAGCTGCTGCCCGGCGGCGACCGGCACCAGTCGCTCATCGACGGCGCACGCATCGAGGCCGGTCTGCGGGGCTTCCTCGAGGACGGCGGCTTCGGCGCCTTCACGACCAGCTTCGAGGACCTCGGCTCGCTCCCGCAGCTGCCGGGACTCGCCGTGCAGCGGCTGATGGCCGACGGCTACGGCTTCGGTGCGGAGGGCGACTGGAAGACGGCGATCCTCGTGCACGCCGCCGCGCACATGGGCTCCGGGCTGCCGGGCGGCGCGAGCCTCATGGAGGACTACACGTACCACCTCGTCGAGGGCGAGGAGGTGATCCTCGGCGCGCACATGCTCGAGGTCAGCCCCAGCCTCACGACGTCCCGACCGCGGCTCGAGGTGCATCCGCTCGGCATCGGCGGCAAGGACGACCCCGTCCGGCTCGTCTTCACCGCCGACGCCGGGCCCGCCGTGGTCGTCGCGCTCAGCGACATGCGCGAGCGGTTCCGGATGACCGCGAACGCGGTCGAGAACGTCGCGCTGCCCCAGCCGATGCCGAAGCTCCCGGTAGGGCACGCCGTGTGGCGCCCCGCACCGGACCTGGCGACCTCCGCCACCGCCTGGCTCACCGCCGGCGCCGCCCACCACACCGTGATGTCGACCCAGGTCGGCATCGACGCCTTCCGCGAGCTCGCCCGCCAGTCCGGCATCGAGTTCCTCGCCATCGACGAGACCACCACCACGGACGGGTTCGAGCGCGAGGTGCGCTGGAACGCCGCCTACCACCGACTCGCACAGGGGCTGGGCTGACGCACGGACCCTTCCCGCGGCCGAACGGCCGCACCTACCCCGCCGCATCGCGGCACCCCATGAAAGGAACCACAGTGAAGAAGCACCGCATCCTCGGCGCTGTCGCTGCTGCCGGCATCATCGCGCTCGTCGCGACCGGCTGCGGCCGTGGCGGCACCGCCGACCCGGCTGCGACCGACGGCGCGCAGGAGCCCGGCGGCTCCGGCCAGATCGTGGGCGTCGCCATGCCGACGCAGCAGTCGGAGCGCTGGATCGCCGACGGCGCCAACGTCGAGGCGCAGCTGACCGAGATGGGCTACACCGTCGACTTGCAGTACGCGAACGACGACATCCCGACCCAGGTGTCGCAGATCGAGAACATGATCTCCTCGGGCGCTGAGGCCCTGATCATCGCCTCGATCGACGGCACGACGCTCACCGACGTGCTCGCGCAGGCCGGCGACGCCGGCATCCCCGTCATCGCCTACGACCGCCTCATCAACGGCAGCCCCAACGTCGACTACTACACGACGTTCGACAACTTCGAGGTGGGCGTGCAGCAGGCGACGAGCCTGCTGATCGGCATGGGCGTGCTCGACGAGAACGGCGAGCGCACGGATGTCGCCGGCCCGCTCAACGTCGAGCTCTTCGCCGGCAGCCCGGACGACAACAACGCCAAGTTCTTCTGGGACGGCGCGATGAGCATCCTGGAACCCCTCATCGAGGAGGGCGTGCTGGCGGTCCCGAGCGGCCAGACCGAGTTCGAGCAGGCGGCGATCCTCCGCTGGCTGCCCGAGACGGCGCAGGAGCGCATGGAGAACATCCTCACCGTCATCGGTGACACCGAGCTCCAGGGCGTCCTCTCGCCGTACGACGGCCTGTCGATCGGCATCATCTCGGCGCTCACGTCGGGCGGCTACTCGACCGACGCCCTGCCGATCATCACCGGCCAGGACGCGGAGGTCGGCTCGGTGCAGTCGATCATCGCCGGCGAGCAGTACTCGACGATCTTCAAGGACACGCGACTGCTGGCAGAGCAGGCCGTGAACATGGTGGACTCGATCCTGAACGGCGAGGAGCCCGAGGTGAACGACACCGAGACGTACGACAACGGCGAGAAGGTCGTGCCGTCGTACCTGCTCGAGTCGACCATCGTGACGGTCGACAACTACGAGGAAGTGCTGATCGACTCGGAGTACTACACCGAGGCCGACCTCTCCTGACGGTCCGGGGCGGGGGCGCGAGCCCCCGCCCCGCTCCATCTCCATCAGCGGCATCGGAACGGAAGGAGGTCGCTCATGACGGCGATCCTCGAGATGCGCGGCATCACCAAGGAGTTCCCGGGCGTCAAGGCGCTCTCCGACGTCACCCTCACCGTCGAGCGCGGCGAGGTGCACGCGATCTGCGGCGAGAACGGCGCGGGCAAGTCCACGCTCATGAAGGTGCTGTCGGGCGTCTACCCGCACGGCACCTACGACGGCGAGATCGTGTTCGAGGCGGAGCCCGTGCAGTTCCGCTCGATCACCGATTCCGAGCACAAGGGCATCGTGATCATCCACCAGGAGCTGGCGCTCAGCCCGCACCTGTCGCTCGCCGAGAACATCTTCCTCGGCAACGAGCTGGTCGGCCGCGGCGGCCTGATCGACTGGCACGCGACGAACACCGAGGCGCAGAAGCTGCTCGCGCGCGTCGGTCTCGGCGACAACCCCGCCGTGCGCGCCAACGAGGTCGGCGTCGGCAAGCAGCAGCTCGTCGAGATCGCGAAGGCGCTCTCGAAGGACGTGAAGCTGCTCATCCTCGACGAGCCGACGGCGGCACTCAACGACGAGGACTCCGCCCACCTGCTCGACCTGATCCGCCACCTGAAGCAGCAGGGCATCACGTCGATCATCATCAGCCACAAGCTGAACGAGATCCAGGCGATCGCCGACAAGGTGACGGTCATCCGCGACGGCCGCACGATCGAGACGCTCGTCACCGACGAGGTGACCGAGGACCGCATCATCAAGGGCATGGTCGGCCGCGACCTCGAGTCGCGCTACCCGGACAGGGACGTGACGATCGGCGAGGAGGTCTTCCGCATCGAGGACTGGCGGGTGCACCATCCCACCGAGCCCGGTCGGGTCATGATCCGCGACGCGAACCTGTCGGTGCGCGCCGGCGAGGTCGTGGGCATCGCGGGGCTGATGGGCGCCGGGCGCACCGAGCTCGCCATGAGCGTGTTCGGCCGGTCCTACGGCTCGCACATCACCGGCACGGCGTACCTGCACGGCAAGCCCGTGGACGTGCGCACCGTGCCTGCCGCCATCCGCGCGGGGCTCGCCTACGCGACCGAGGACCGCAAGCGGTACGGCCTCAACCTCATCGAGGACATCAAGCGCAACATCTCCGCGGCAGCGCTCGACAAGCTCGTCAAGCGCGTCCTCGTCGACGGCGAGGAGGAGATCCTCGTCGCCGAGCGCTACCGCAAGAGCATGCGCATCAAGACGCCGACCGTCAACGCGGTCGTCGGCAAGCTCTCCGGCGGCAATCAGCAGAAGGTCGTGCTGTCGAAGTGGCTGTTCACCGACCCCGAGGTGCTGATCCTCGACGAGCCGACGCGCGGCATCGACGTCGGCGCCAAGTACGAGATCTACACGATCATCAACCAGCTCGCGGCGGCAGGGAAGGCGGTCATCGTCATCTCGTCGGAGCTGCCGGAGCTGCTCGGCATCTGCGACCGCATCTACACGCTCTCGGAGGGCCGGATGACCGGAGAGTTCCCGATCGCCACGGCGACGCCGGAGGCGCTCATGCAGCGCATGACCCAGGAGAAGGAGGCGGACCATGTCCTCGCCCAGTGACCCGACGACGACCGTGGAACCGCCGCGGCGCTCGCCCCAGGGGGATCCCGGCCGCGGCCTGGCGCCCTCGCCGCTCCGCTCGGCGGGCTCGTTCCTGCTGTCGCGCGTGCAGCAGATCGGCATCTTCATCGCGCTCGTCGTGATCGTTCTGCTGTTCCAGGGCCTCACCGGCGGTCGCCTGCTCACCGCCGGCAACGTCGCCAACATCATCGTCCAGAACAGCTACATCCTCATCCTGGCGATCGGCATGGTGATGATCATCATCGCCGGCCACATCGACCTCTCGGTCGGCTCGGTCGCCGCCTTCGTCGGTGCGGCGACCGGTGTCATGGTGGTCCAATGGGGCTGGCCGTGGTGGCTCGCCATCGTCGTCGGCATCGTGCTCGGCGCGGCAGTCGGCGCCTGGCAGGGGTTCTGGGTGGCGGTGGTCGGGATACCCGCGTTCATCGTGACGCTCGCCGGCATGCTCATCTTCCGCGGCCTCACGCAGATCACCCTGTCGAACACGCAGATCACACCGTTCCCCACCGAGTACCGGCAGCTGGGCGGCGGCTACCTCTTCCCCGAGCTCTTCCCGGCCTCCACCAGCCCGGCCGAGTGGATCACGGTGGGCCTCGGCCTGCTGACGCTCGTGCTGTTCGTCGGCTCGCAGCTGCGCGGCCGCGGCAAGCGCATCAAGCTGGGCGTCGAGGCGGAGCCGGCGTGGTGGTTCTGGACCCGCACGGGCTTCGGCGCGCTGCTCATCGTGATGCTGACGTACCTGCTGGGCGTCGCGGAGGGCTCGCGTGGCACGCCGATCGTGCTCATCGTGCTGGGCATCCTCATCGTCGCCTACTCCGTCGTG
>JBAZPY010000095.1:0-6100 GCA_041645515.1 Agrococcus sp. | reverse complement strand
CGCACGCATGACCGCGCGGGTGTGCATGGCGGCGGAGCCCGCGAGCCAGGGGACGAGCGCCCCCGGCTCGACGGTGCCGGACAGCGCCGAGCTCACACCGCACACCGCCACCACCACGACCGCGAGGATGAGCGCGGTGATGCTGGCGATGCGCGGGGTGCTCCGCAGCGGGAGCACCATGCCGAGCGCTGCCGCGCCCGCCACCACGGCGCCCAGCAGCCCGAGCGTCGACGCCGGCATGGGCTGCTGCGCGACGAGCGCGGCGGAGGCGCCCCAGCCGGTCCACGCGAGCGCGTGCGCCAGCCCGAGCCGCGCGCGCCGAGCGGGCACGTCAGCCCTCGCGGGGTCGGTCGTCCTCTGGCGCAGCAGCGCGCTGCGTTGCGGAGCCCTCGTCGGACGCTGGCTCAAGGGGCTCGAACGCCGCCTCTCCCGCGTCGCTCGGCGACGCGTCCAGCGCATCCGCCTCGCGCGTCTCGACACGCTCGGCGAGCACCGTGCGCGTGCCCTTCGAGAGCGAGCGGTCGACGATGATCGCCACGATCGCGCCGAGCACGCCGCCGGCGACGAAGCCGATCACCAGCATGAGGCCGATCACCGGGGTGGTGTCGACCTGCTGCCCCGACTCGTCGACCGACGGCCCGACGCTCGACGAGAGGATCCACGCGAGGACGATGCCGACGACGGCGCCGATGGCCATGAAGGCGCCGTACTTCGGTGAGCGGCGCACGGTGACGCGCAGCTCCTCGTGCGACTGCTGCGACGGCGATCCGTCCTGCTGCGGCACTGCCCGGTCGGCCGGCACTGCGCCGTCGTCCTGCGGGGCCTGATCGGGCGTCGCGTCCATGTCGTCCAGCATCCCACGCGCCTGCGGAGCCGAGCGCGGCGCCGCGCCTGGCCGGGGGTGCGACCAGCCGATAGCGTGCAGGTGAGCCCACCGGCCGACAGCGCGGGATCGCGCCAGGACAGGAGCCCGGATCGTGACCGACACCCCCGGAACGTCCCAGGCACGGTCGAGGTCGTTCGACGACGCGGTCGAGTGGACGCTCGTGGACGCCACCACCGCGGCGCGCGAGGCGGGCACCGACACCGGAGCGGGGCTCACAGCCGAGGAGGTCGGCGAGCGCCGGCGGCGATGGGGCGCCAACGAGTTGGATGCGGCGCCGCCCGAGCCGGCGTGGCGCCGCGTCGTGCGCCAGTTCGCCGATCCGCTGATCGTGCTGCTGCTCGTCGCGGTCGCCATCTCGACGGCGGCATGGCTGTTCGAGGGCGCGCACGGCGCGCCCGTCGACGCGATCGTCATCCTGCTCGTGGTCGTCGCCAACGCCCTGCTGGGCTACGCGCAGGAGGCGAAGGCGGCGGATGCCGTGGCGGCGCTGAAGGACATGACGGCCGTCGCCGCGTCCGTCGTCCGCGACGGGAGGATCGAGCGGGTTCCGGCCGCCGAGCTGGTCCCCGGCGACCTCCTCGCGCTCTCGGAGGGCGACTCGGTGGGCGCCGACGCGCGGCTGCTGACGTCGTCGTCGCTGCAGATCGCCGAGGCGGCGCTCACCGGCGAGTCGGCGCCGGTCACGAAGTCCACCGGCCCGCTTGCGGGGCCGGTGCCGCTGGGCGACCGCAGGAACATGGTCTTCAAGGGCACCGCCGTCACGCAGGGCGTGGGCCGGGCGGTCGTCACCGCGACAGGGATGCGCACCGAGATGGGCAGGGTGGCGGCGCTGCTCGCCGACACCGAGCAGGAGCCCACGCCGCTGCAGCGCGAGATCGCCCGCGTCGGTCGCACGCTCGGCATCGCCGTCGTGGTGATCGCGGCGGTGGTGATGCTCGCGATCGGCCTGACGAGCGGCATCCGCTCGGTGCAGGACGCCGTCGACGTGCTGCTCGTCGGCGTCTCGCTCGCTGTGGCCGCCGTGCCGGAGGGGCTGCCGGCGATCCTCTCGGTCGTGCTGTCGATCGGGGTGCAGGCGATGAGCGAGCGCGGCGCGATCGTGAAGAACCTGTCATCGGTCGAGACGCTCGGTTCGGCATCCGTCATCTGCTCCGACAAGACCGGCACCCTCACGCGCAACGAGATGACGATGCTCAAGGTGCACTCCCGCTC
Source organism: Agrococcus sp. (assembly GCA_041645515.1). Classification (GTDB taxonomy): domain Bacteria; phylum Actinomycetota; class Actinomycetes; order Actinomycetales; family Microbacteriaceae; genus Agrococcus. Next base: position 4,002 of record JBAZPY010000095.1, on the reverse strand, counting down.
CGGGGTCGCCGACATCTCCGGCGTCGGCTACGCCCCCGAGGGCGACGTGCTCGTCGAGGGCAGGCCGCTGCTCGAGCAGGACCCGGAGCTCGACCTGCGCGAGGAGGACATCGTCGTCCTCTCCGGCGGCACCCTCGCCTCGAACGCCGAGGTGCGGCAGGACGACGACGGCAGCTGGGTGGTCGTCGGCGACCCGACGGAGGCGGCCTTCGTGGTGGCGGAGCGGAAGGCGGGGCTCAGCGAGCGTCGCCGGCAGCGGTTCACCCGCATCGGCGAGGTGCCGTTCACGTCGGAGCGCAAGCTCATGTCGGTCGTCGTCGAGGATGCCGAGGACCGCATCGCGGGCCGCCCCCGGCCGGTGCTCATCTCGAAGGGTGCGCCGGATGTGCTGCTCGAGCGCTGCACGCGCACCCGGCGGGGCCTCGAGCTCGAGCCGCTCACGCCGGAGGATCGCGAGCGGGTGCGCGACGACGTCGCGTCGATGTCCGCGCAGGCGCTGCGGACGCTCGCGGTGGCCTACCGCCCGCTCGAGCCGGAGGAGCTCGCCGCGGCGACCGGTCCCGGCGGTGTCTTCGACGCGGAGGCCGGGCTCGGGCTCGAGCGCGACCTGATCCTGGTCGGCACGGTCGGCATCATCGACCCGCCGCGCAGCGAGGCGGCGGATGCGGTGGCGCAGGCCCGCCGCGCGGGCATCCGCATCGTCATGATCACGGGCGACCACCCGGCGACCGCGCTGCGCATCGCGCAGGAGCTGGGCATCACCGACGACGGCCGCGCCGTCGCCGGGCCGGAGCTGGATGCGATGGACGCGGATGCGCTCCGCGCGGCCGTGCGGGAGACGTCGGTCTTCGCGCGCGTCGCCCCCGAGCACAAGCTGCGCATCATCGAGGCCCTGCAGGCCGACGGCCACATCGTGTCGATGACCGGCGACGGCGTCAACGATGCCCCGGCGCTGCGCAAGGCCGACATCGGCGTCGCGATGGGCATCACCGGCACCGAGGTCTCCAAGGAGGCCGCGGCGATGATCCTGACCGACGACGACTTCGCCACGATCGTGGCGGCGGTGCGGCAGGGCCGTGTGATCTTCGGCAACATCCGCAAGTTCCTGCGCTACCTGCTCTCGTCGAACATGGGCGAGGTGCTGACGATGCTGCTCGGCGTGCTGCTGGCCGGCTTCCTCGGGCTCACGGGCGAGGGCGACGCGATGGTGGTGCCGCTGCTGGCGACGCAGATCCTCTGGATCAACCTCGTCACCGACTCCGGCCCGGCGCTCGCGATGGGCGTCGACCCCGAGACGGAGGACGTGATGGCGCGGCCGCCGCGCGGCCGGAACGACCGGATCATCGACGGCCGGATGTGGGCGTGGATCGTGTCGATGGGGGCGGCGATGGCGGTGGTGACGCTCCTCGCGATCGACATCCACCTGCCCGGCGGGCTCGTCGAGGGCGGCGAGAGCATCGACACGGCCCGTACCGCGGCGTTCACGACCCTCGTGCTCGCGCAGCTCTGCAACGCGCTGAACGCCCGCTCCGAGACCGCATCCGCCTTCACCGGCCTGCTCGCGAACCGCTGGCTCTGGGCGGCGATCGCGTTCGGCGTCGTCACGCAGGTGCTCGTCGTGCACGTGCCGCTGCTGCAGGTCGCGTTCGGCACCGCGCCGCTGTCGCTCGGGCAGTGGCTGGTGAGCCTCGGCCTCGCCTCCTGCGTGCTGTGGCTCGACGAGCTCCGCAAGCTCGTGCTGCGGGCGCGCGGCAGGCGCGGTTCCTCCCCTCAGCGCTGATCGCTAGTGTCGGTCTCGGTGCCCTGGGCCCATCACCGATCCACGCACACAACGTCCACGCACACAACGAGGTGAAGCATGTCGAACGCCCCTGTCCAGACACGAGAGTCCGGCGCCCCGCTGGCACGGGCGATGCGCCCCATCAACAACGTCGTCGAACGGTGGATCCCGTCGGCGCTCGTCTTCGCGATCGTCCTCACCCTGATCGTCGCGCTGCTCGCCCTCACCGTCACGCAGACGAACCCCGTCGAGCTCGTGAAGGGCTGGGGCGACGGCCTGTCCGGGCTGCTCGCGTTCATGACGCAGATGGCGCTCATCCTGCTGCTGGGGCACATGCTCGCGAACACCCGCCCGGTGCGGAAGCTCCTGACGCGGCTCGCGGCGCTGCCCCAGACGCCGGTGCAGGCCTACCTGTTCGTCTTCGTGATCGCGGCGGTGGCGTCGCTCATCACCTGGGGCCTCGGCCTCGTCGTCGGCGGCCTGCTCGCGCGCGAGGTCGCCGCCTCCGGCAGGGAGCGCGGGCTGCGCCTCCACTTCCCGATGCTCGTCGCCGCCGGCTTCTCGGGCTTCGTCGTGTGGCACATGGGCTACTCCGGCTCCGGACCGCTCACGGCGGCGACCCCCGACTCGTTCATCGCCGAGCACCTGGGCGGGCAGGTCATCCCGGTCACCGAGACGACGTTCGCGCTGCCGAACCTCATCGGCGCGGTCGCGACCATCATCGCGGTCGCCGTCGCCCTGTCGCTCGTGGCACCGCGGGGCAGCGACCGGATCGTCGAGCTCGAGATCGACGCTCGGGAGCAGCTCGTCGAGCAGGAGGAGGAGGTCGTCACGCCCGCCGACCGGATCGACGCGAGCCGCGTCGTCACGATGCTCGTCGGCGCCGCGCTCGTGTTCTACCTCGTCGTGCACTTCTCGCAGGGCGGCACGATCACGCTCGACATCGTCAACTGGTCGTTCCTGGCGCTGATCTTCCTGCTGGTGCGGAGCCCCTTCGAGATCATCCGGCTCACGAAGGAGGCCGCGTCGAACGTCGGCGAGATCCTGCTCCAGTTCCCGCTGTATGCCGGCATCCTCGGCATGATGACCGCGTCGGGCCTCATCCAGGTGTTCTCGGATGCGTTCGTCGCCATCGCCACGCCGCAGACGTTCGGCGTGCTCGCGCTGCTCTCCGCGGGGCTCGTGAACTTCTTCGTGCCCTCCGGCGGCGGCCAGTTCGCCGTGCAGGCGCCGATCCTGCTCGACGCCGCCGAGCGGATCGGCGTCGACCCGGCGATCCCGATCATGGCGGTCGCGTACGGCGACCAGTGGACGAACATGATCCAGCCGTTCTGGGCGCTGCCGCTGCTGGCGATCGCGGGCCTGAAGATGCGCGACATCCTCGGCTACACGACCGTGACCCTGATCGCGTCCGGCATCGTCTTCGCCGCGGTGCTCTTCTTCTGGTCCTTCTAGCGATCAGCGCCGCCGCCCCCTCCGTCGAGCTTCCCCGAAGCGCGGGAATCCGCGCCCGAACCGCGGGTTCGGGGAAGTTCGAGGCTCGGGCGGCGGCGGCGGCGGCAGGCAGGCGGGCGGCGCGGGGGCCGTCAGCGGCGGCGGGCGAGCAGCGAGTTCAGCCGCAGCGACGTCTTCGACAGCGATGAGGTCCGCAGCGACGAGCGCGTGAGCGACGAGGCGTGGCGCAGCACGCGCTCGCCGTCCGCGCGGTCGAGGCGCCCGATGAGGGCGGTGACGTCGTCGGATGGGTTCGGCAGCTGCCGCTGCTGGACGCGCGCCGCCTCGTCGTGCGCTGCCTCCCGCACGCGCTGCGCCGCCTGCATGCCGGCGTCCTGCAGCTGCTGCGCCTGCTGCACGCGGCTGTCGACCTGCTGGCGGAGCTGCTCGATGCGGCCCAGCCGCTCGCCGCCGGGCTGCTGTCCGCGCTGCTGAGCGGGCTGCGCCTGCCGCTGGGGCTGCGCCTGCTGAGGACGCTGCTGCTGCGGACCCTGCGGCGCGGGGCGCTGCTGCTGCGGGCGCTGCTGCTGCGGCTGCGGGTGGCGCGGCGGCTGCTGCGCCGCGGCCGGCTGGCCGGCGCGGCGGGCGCGCTCGGTCTCGACCTCACGGCCCAGCGACTCGATGCGCTCGAACCAGCCCTGCTGCGACGACGGCTGCAGGTGCTCCGCCTGTAAGCGGGCCTCGCCGTAGCGCTGACCCACCTCGCGCCGGGCGTCGGCGTAGCGCTG
>JBAZPY010000094.1:0-6110 GCA_041645515.1 Agrococcus sp. | reverse complement strand
CGCAGCGGTCGTGGCGCTGCTCGGCGTCGGCGGTGCCGACGCCGTCGAGATGGTGCCGCTCACCGCCGCGTCCGCGGCGGCCCCCGCGCTCGCGCGCATCGACACCGCGCAGCATCGGCTGCCCAACGCCCTCACGGCGCCGCTGCTCGCGATCGGCGCCGTGGCCGGCGCGCTGCGCCTCGCGCAGGGCGACCTCGCGCCCATCGCGGCCCTCGGCTGCGCGCTCGCGCTGCTCGCGATGGCCCTCGCCGGCGGCATGGGGATGGGCGACGTGAAGCTGGGCGCGGCGCTCGCGCTCGCGACCGCCGCGATCGGGTGGGAGGTGCCGCTCGCGGGACTGGCCGCATCCGTCGTCGTCGGTGGGGTCGTCGGGGGCGTGGCGCTCGCCGCGGGGCGGCGCTCGGTGGCCTTCGGGCCGTGCCTGCTCGTCGGCAACGGCATCGCCGCGGCTGCCGGGGTGCTCGGCGGGGGCTGAGGGAGCGGCGTCCGTGCCGCGCGATCCGCGCGCTGTGTGACGGTTCGTGACGGGCCGGATCGCCGGGGCCGCCGTCGCCTGCGTAGCGTTGCGGACGTCCCCCCGAGAAGGAGCCCCCATGTCCATCCGCACCGCCCTCCCGCTCGCCATCGCAGGCACCCTCGCGCTCGTCGGCTGCAGCGCCGGCTCCGCGCCGGCAGAGGCCGAGCTCGGCACGGCCGAGAACCCCGTGCAGCTCGGTGTCGTGGGCGCCTCCGACCCCTACTGGGCCATCTACGAGGAGGCGGTCGAGGCCGAGGGCATCCAGCTCGAGATCGTCGACTTCACCGAGTACACGCAGCCGAACCCCGCGCTCAGCGAAGGCGAGCTCGACGTGAACCAGTTCCAGCACATCCAGTACCTCGCCGACTACAACGTGTCCTCGGGCGAGGACCTGCAGCCCATCGGCGCGACCGCGATCTACCCGCTCGGCCTCTACTCCGACAAGTACGAGACCGTCGACGACATCCCCGACGGCGAGACGGTCGTCGTCCCCAACGACACCGTCAACCAGGCGCGCGGCCTGCTCGTGCTGCAGTCGGCCGGCCTCGTCGAGCTCGCCGAGGGCGGCAGCCCTGCGTCGACGCTCGAGGACGTGCTGCCCGGATCCCGCATCCAGGTCGAGGCGGTCGACGCGGCGCTCACCGTCAACTCGCTGCCCGACGTGGCGGCCGCGATCGTCAACAACGACTTCCTCGGCCCGGCCGGCCTCTCGGCGCAGGACGCGCTCATCGCCGACGACCCGAGCGACGAGGCGGCGCTGCCCTACGTGAACATCTTCGCTGCCCAGGCGGAGGACGCCGACGACGAGGTGCTGCTGCAGCTCGTCGAGATCTTCCAGTCGAACCAGGAGGTGCTCGACGGTCTGCAGGAGGTCTCCGGCGGCACCGCGGTGCCCGCGACGACCCCTGCCGCCGAGCTGCAGGCCTCGCTCGCCGAGGTCGAGGAGTCGCTCCAGGCGCAGGGCTGACATACCGGCGCGGACCCCGGCGGACCGCCGGGGTCCGCGCCATCGCGTGCCGCACCATCCACCGATCGCCACGAGCCGAGAGCGCCATGCCCCATATCCAGCTCACCGACGTCAGCAAGTCCTATCCGCCATCCCGTCGGGGCGGGACGCCGGTCACCGCCGTCGACGGCGTCTCCGTCTCGATCGAGCGCGGCGACGTGTACGGCGTCATCGGCTACTCGGGGGCTGGCAAGTCCACGCTCGTGCGCCTCATCAACGGGCTGGAGCCGGTCACGGCCGGCTCCATCGAGGTCGACGGCGTCGACATCACCACGCTGCCGGCCGGTGAGCTGCGCCGGGTGCGCCAGGGCATCGGCATGATCTTCCAGCGCTTCAACCTGCTGCGCTCGCGCACGATCCGCGGCAACGTCGCGTATCCGCTCGAGGTGGTCGGCATGCCGCGGGCCGAGCGCGCCGCGCGGGTCGACGAGCTGCTGCGCTTCGTCGGGCTGGAGGAGAAGGCCGACGCCTACCCGGAGCAGCTCTCGGGCGGCCAGCAGCAGCGCGTCGGGATCGCCCGCGCGCTCGCCGCATCGCCCTCGATCCTGCTCGCCGACGAAGCCACCAGCGCGCTCGACCCGGAGACCACCGACGAGGTGCTCGACCTGCTCGCGCGCGTCAACCGTGAGCTCGGCGTCACGATCGTCGTCATCACGCACGAGATGGATGTGATCGCCCGCATCGCCGCCAAGGTCGCGGTCATGGACCGCGGCCGCGTCGTCGAGAGCGGCGATACCTATGACGTCTTCACCCGCCCGAAGACCGACACGGCCAAGCGCTTCGTGAGGACGGTCGTGCGCGCGCTGCCGGACGGCGACGCGCTGCAGGCGCTGCGGGCCAGGCACGAGGGGCGGCTCTTCACCATCTCGTTCACCGACACCGGCGCATCCGACGCGCGGGTGTTCGCCGCGCTCGCGCGGGCCGGTGTCGACTTCCAGCTCGTGCACGGCGGCGTGGACGACATCCAGGGCCGCGTCTACGGATTGCTCACCATCGCGGTGCGCGGCGACGCAGACGCCGTCGCGACCGCGCTCGCAGGTGTCGGCGGCGGCGTCCACGTGCAGGAGGTGCACGCATGAACGATCTGATCGCCCAGGTGTCAGGGCTGCTCCCCGCGCTGGTGGAGCAGACGGGGATCACGCTGTGGCTCGTCGCCCTCTCGCTGCTGTTCGGCGGCACCGCCGGCCTGGTCGTCGGCACCGCGCTCTACGTCACCCGCAAGGGCGGCGTGCTGCAGCAGCCGGTCGTCTTCTGGATCCTGAACGTGCTGGTGAACACGTTCCGCCCGATCCCGTTCATCATCTTCCTCGCCGCCATGCAGCCCATCGCGAGACTGGTGATCGGCACGGGCATCGGCAACGAGATGATCGTCTTCTCGATCTCGATCGCTGCCACGTTCGGCATCGCGCGCATCGTCGAGCAGAACCTGGTCTCGGTGGAGCCCGGCGTCATCGAGGCGGCGCGCGCGATGGGAGCCGGACCCTGGCGCATCATCCGCACCGTGATCCTGCCGGAGGCGTTCGGACCGCTCATCCTCGGCTTCACCTTCGCGATCGTCGCCCTCATCGACATGTCGGCCGTCGCGGGCATCGTGGGCGGCGACGGGCTCGGCGACTATGCGCTCTCCTACGGCTTCCGGCAGTTCGAGCCCGTCGTCACCTGGAGCGCGCTCGTCATCATCATCATCATCACGCAGGCCGTGCAAGCAGTGGGGAACGTGCTCTCCAGGCTCGTGCTGCGCCGCTGAGGGGCGACGCGGAGCCGAAGCGCTCGGAGCGTCCGTGCGCTCGGATCAGGCGGCGTCCGGGACGGCCGTCACGACGATGTTGTCCTCGTAGGCTCGGGCGGTCGGATCCCAGGCGCCCGCGCAGGTGACGAGGCGCAGCAGGTGCTCGCCGTCGCGCGCGAACAGGGAGTCGAGCGGCAGCGCGCGCTTCGACACCTGCTCGATGGCGACGATCCTGTACCGCAGCTCGACGCCCGCGCCGGTCGTCACCTCCACCGCATCGCCCACCGCCGCCCGCAGCACCGCGGCCATCGGCGCGCTGCCGAGCTCGCTGTCGACGTGCGCGGCCAGCACGGCAGAGCCCGCCGCCGCACCGGGCGCGGGGCCGTAGCGGTACCACCCGAGCTCGGTGACGAGGTCCGGCACGTCCATCTGGCCGTCGGCTCGCACGCCCACGGGCACGACGCCGAGGGCGAGCCCCACCGACGGCACCCGCACGTCGACCGGCGGGTCGACCGCAGCGGCCGCGGACGGTGCCGAGTCCCTGCGGCCGACATCCGTCGGGACCGCCGACGTCCGGCTCGCTTCGGGCGCCTGCGACGCGATCGGGCCGGAGCGCGGCTGCGCGACGCTCGGAGGAGCCTGCAGGGTCGGCTGCTGCGCCAGCAGCCCGATGCCCGTGATCACCGCCGCCGCCGCAAGGGACGCCGCCACCGCCGTCCGCACTCGTGCTCGCATCGCGCCCGCGTTCAGCGGTGCGCCTCGGCGCCGCGCGTCGCACGAGCGCCGATCGCGGCGAGCCAGACGGCACCGCCGATCGCCAGGAGCAGCCCGAGCGCTCCCGGGGTCGCCGCTCCGCCGATGCCGGAGGGCACGCCCCGCGGCGCGCTGTGCGCCTCCACGACCTGCACCGCGAGCTGCAGCGTCTCCTGGTCCTCGCTGCCCCAGGCGGTCACGATGGTGTTGACGCCCTCGGCGACCTCGAGATCGGTCGGCGGGACCAGCACGCCGACGCCCTGGGTGTCGGCGCGGACGAGATCCGCCGAGACCGTGCCCGCCGGCACCACGAGCGATGCCTCCTGCGAGTTCCTGAGACCCTGCACGATCACCGCGCCGTCCGCTCGGATGTCGGCGCCCGGCACCGCGGCGAGGTGCCGGAGCGTCAGCCTGCCCTGGCCGGCGGGCACGGGATCCGTGTCGATCGGGAATGCCGTCAGCGTGGGCTCCCCGCTCTCGCTCAGGTGGCCGGCGATCGTCAGGTTCACTCCTGCGGTCACCTCCACCCCCGACGCCCGCGCCACCGGCTCTGCATCGCCCGGGCCCTCGCCCTCGGCATACAGCTCGACGTCGTAGCTGCCGGCGACGAGCGTCATCGGATCGCTGAGCTCGCCGGGCTCGAAGCCGCCGATCACCTCGGTGCCGTCGATGTAGGCGTCGACCGTGGTCTCGGGGATGAGGTGCAGCACCGACACCGTCGCCTCCTGCGTGCTTGCGGTGGCGGGAGCCCCGCCGAGCGCGACGATCGCGAGCGCGGCACCGGCGCCGATGGCGAGCTTGCCCTTCATGGTGGTCTCCTGACCCGCGCGGCGCAGCGTCGCGCGGGTTCCAGTATCGGGGGGCGACGACCCATCCGTCACGTTGTTATCGAACGGATGCTCCTGGGAGCGTCGGCCGCCGCGCCGTCGCGGCTCGAAGCGGGAGGCGCCCTCGTCCTGTGGCGGGGCTAGGATTCCTCTGGGTAATCCCCGAAACCCCGAACGCTCAGAGAAGGATCCACCGATGGCCGACGTCGCCACATCGAAGCCCGAGCTGCCGCCCACGGCAGTCGAGGACACCACGCGCAAGAAGTGGACGCCGCTCAAGATCGCGCTCTGGGCGGCCATCGCGCTGCTCGGCGGCGTGGCCTGGACGATGCTCGCGATCGTCCGCGGCGAGACGGTCAACGCGATCTGGTTCGTGTTCGCCGCCGTCACCACCTACCTGATCTTCTACCGCTTCTACTCGAAGTACATCGAGCGCAAGATCGTCCGCCCCGACGACACCCGCGCGACGCCCGCCGAGTACAAGGCGAACGGCCGCGACTACGTCGCCACCGACCGCCGCGTGCTGTTCGGCCACCACTTCGCCGCCATCGCCGGCGCCGGCCCGCTCGTCGGGCCCGTGCTCGCCGCCCAGATGGGCTACCTCCCCGGCACGATCTGGATCATCGTCGGCGTCGTGCTCGCCGGCGCGGTGCAGGACTACCTCGTGATGTTCTTCTCGATGCGCCGCGGCGGCCGCTCGCTCGGCCAGATGGCGCGCGACGAGTTCGGCCGCATCGGCGGCGCGGCAGCGATCCTCGCGACGCTGCTCATCATGGTGATCATCACCGCGATCCTCGCGCTCGTCGTCGTGAACGCTCTCGGCGAGAGCCCGTGGGGCGTCTTCTCGGTCGCGATGACCATCCCGATCGCGCTCTTCATGGGCGTCTACCTGCGCTGGATCCGTCCCGGCAAGGTGCTCGAGATCTCGATCATCGGCTTCGTGCTGCTCATGGCCGCCATCATCGGCGGCGGCATGGTCGCCGAGACCGCGTGGGGCCAGGAGCTCTTCACGCTCGACCGCGTCACGATCGCGTGGGGCATCGTCATCTACGGCTTCCTCGCCGCGGTGCTCCCCGTCTGGATCCTGCTCACGCCGCGGGACTACCTCTCCACGTTCATGAAGATCGGCGTCATCGTGGCGCTCGCGCTCGCGATCATCTTCGTGCGTCCCGAGATCAGCGTGCCCGCGTTCACCGAGTTCGCCTCGGGCGACAGCGGCCCCGTCTGGCCCGGCTCGCTCTTCCCGTTCCTGTTCGTGACGATCGCGTGCGGCGCCCT
>JBAZPY010000093.1:0-6119 GCA_041645515.1 Agrococcus sp. | reverse complement strand
CTCCACCGCGGTCGACCAGGAAACGCCTGAGAATCGCGGCGATTCATGGGGCAACTTCCGGCAATTGTGGCGGCTAGTGGAGTAGAGTGGAGGAAGTCGGCGGATGCTGGCGAGACCGGACGAGAGGGGGCGATGTGTTCCTCGGCACGCACACGCCCAAGCTCGACGACAAGGGCCGCGTGATCCTGCCCGCCCGATTCCGCCAGGAGCTCGAGGGCGGCCTCGTCCTCACCCGCGGCCAGGAGCGCTGCATCTACGTCTTCTCCATCCGCGAGTTCGAGCGCGTGCACGAGCAGATCCGGCAGGCGCCGCTGACCTCCGCGGGCGCCCGCGACTTCCTGCGCCTGTTCCTCTCCGGCGCGTCGAGCGAGCAGCCCGACAGCCAGCACCGGGTGACGATCCCGGCGAACCTCCGCGACTACGCGGGCCTCGGCCGGGACCTCACGGTCATCGGCGCCGGCTCGCGCGCCGAGATCTGGGACACCACCGCCTGGAACGAGTACTACGCGGCCAAGGAGGCCGACTTCGCGAGCACCACCGAGGAGGTGATCCCCGGCATCTTCTGACCCGGCTCGTGACTCCCAGCTGTCCGCCGCGCCGCACCTTCCCCGGTGGCGCGTCGAACGGATGGGGATCAGGGGCCGGGACGGAACGGGCACGACATGGACGCATCCGCACTCCACACCCCGGTCATGCTCGAGCGCACGCTCGAGCTGCTCGCCCCCGCCATCGAGGGGGCCGCCGCCGCCGGCCGCACGCCCGTCGTCGTCGACGGCACGCTCGGCATGGGCGGCCACACCGAGGCGCTGCTCGCCGCCCACCCGACGCTCGTCGTCGCCGGCATCGACCGCGACCCCGACGCGATCCGCCTCGCCGGGGCCCGGCTCGCGCGCTTCGGCGACCGCTTCCGCCCCGTGCAGGCGACCTACGACCGCATCGACCTCGCCGTCGACGCGGCGGGGGCGGAGGCCGCCGACGGCATCCTGCTCGACCTGGGCGTCTCGAGCCTGCAGCTCGACGCAGCCGACCGCGGCTTCGCCTACGCGAAGGACGCGCCGCTCGACATGCGGATGGGCCAGGACGGCGACGTCACGGCCGCGACGATCCTCGCCGAGCGCAGCGCGCGCGAGCTCGCGAAGCTGTTCCGCGAGTACGGCGACGAGAAGCTCGCGGACCGCTACGCGAGGGCCATCGTCGCCGCGCGCGACGAGGCGCCGATCGAGACCTCGAAGCAGCTCGTCGACATCCTGCAGGCGGCGACGCCGCGCGCCCTCTCGAACCAGGGCCACCCCGCCAAGCGCGTCTTCCAGGCGCTGCGCATCGAGGTGAACCAGGAGCTCGCGATCCTCGAGCGCACGATGCCCGCCGCGATCGGCGCCCTCGCGCAGGACGGCAGGCTCGTCGTGCTCGCCTACCAGTCGCTCGAGGACCGCATCGTGAAGCGCGCGCTGCAGGCCGCCAGCTCGTCGACGGCCCCGCTCGACCTGCCGGCCGAGCTGCCGGAGCACGCACCGCAACTGCGGCTGCTCGTCAAGGGCGCCGAGCTCGCCGAAGAGGCGGAGCGCGCCGCCAACCCCCGATCCGCACCCGTCCGCCTCCGAGCCGCGCAGCGCATCCGACCCGCTTCGCTCGCTCCGACCCCTGGGGAGCCGTCATGACCACTGCCGCCATCGTCGACATCCACGCCCTTCCGACCCGGGCGCCCGAGCAGCAGCCAGAGCGCGAGCGCCACCTGCGGGCGCTGCCCGCGATCGCCGCGCGCCGCGCGCCGCGCCTCGTGCACGGCGTCGTCGCGCTCATCGGGCTGACCGGCATCGTCGTCGCACAGCTGGGCCTCTCGGTGGTGATCAGCGAGGGCGCGTACCGGCTGAGCGCGCTCGAGGGCGAGTCGACGGCGCTCGCGCGCACCGAGCAGACGCTCGCCGAGGACATCGCCGTGCTGTCCTCCCCGCAGTACGTGGCGGTCGCCGCCGACGAGCTGGGCATGCTCGCCGGGCAGCCGTCGCAGTTCCTCACGCTCTCGGGCGCGGCGACCGCCGGCGGCCCCGACGCGCTGTGGATGCAGACGCCCGCGATCGACCGGTCGGGCATCTACGTGCCCAACGCCCTGCTCGCCGAGGAGCCGCAGGCCGCCGCCACCGTGCGCGCCGTGCAGGCGGAGGCCGCGCGTCCCTACCCCGGCATGCTGCTGCCGGCGGGGGAGTCCGCGGTGGCGGGCGCGCCCGCACCCGCCCCGACCGTCGTCGAGCCCGCCCCAGGCACGCTCCTGCCGACCGCCGTCGGCGAGTGAGGGCGTGGCTGCTGGCCGCGGCCCAGCGCGGCCGCTAGCGTGCTGACGATTCGACCGAGGCTCGCGCACGCGAGCGAGACCAAGCGGAGGTGCCCGTGGGCGTGAAGCGGATCCGCAGTCGCAACCGGGTGCGGACGATGCTCGTCGCCGTGCTGACGTTCGCGCTGCTCGCGACCTTCGTCGTGCGGCTCGCCGACATCCAGCTCGTGCGCGCCGAGGCGCTCAACGCCGAGGCGGATGGGCGCCGCGGCGTCTCGGAGACCATCTTCGGCAGCCGCGGCCCCATCGTGGACGCCCAGGGCACCGTGCTCGCCGAGAGCGTCGACCGCTGGGACCTGACGATCTCGCCCCAGTACACGCGCGACCTGCTGCCGGAGGTCGACGGGGTCGAGTCGACCGTGACCGGCGGTGAGGCGCTCGAGCGCATCGCCGCGATCACGGGCCAGGACCCGCTCGACCTGCAGGCGATGATCCTCGCCGAGCTCGAGCGCGATCCGGACTCCGACTACCTGCTGCTCGCGAGCGGCCTCACGGCGACGCAGTTCGAGGCGGTGCGCGACCTGGACCTGCCCTACGTGTACCTGCGGCTCAACCCGCAGCGGGTGTACCCGGCCGGCTCGGTCGCCGGCAACCTCGTGGGCTTCATGGGCCAGAGCGAGCCGCTCGCGGGCATCGAGCGCAGCGAGAAGGCGTGCCTCGCCGCCGACGACGGCAGCCGCACCTTCGACCGCTCGGCCGACGGCACGCCCATCCCCGGGTCGATGCTGACGGAGCCGGCTGTTGACGGCGGCACCGTGCGGCTGACGATCGACGCCGACGTGCAGTACCAGGCGCAGCAGCTGACGGCGCAGTACACCGCGCAGCTGCGCGCGCGGAGCGGCACCTCGATCGTCATGCGCGCCGACGGCACGGTCGTGGCGGTCGCGGAGTCGTCGACCGTCGACCCCAACGACCCGACGGCGACCGACCAGCGCGACCGCGGCTCCCGCGCGTTCACCGCCGCGTACGAGCCCGGCTCGATCTTCAAGGCCTTCTCGTTCGCCGCCATGGTGGACCTCGGCCTGGTCTCCCCGCGCGACGAGCTGAGCGTGCCGTGGACCTACACCGCGCCTGGCGTGCGCGTGCGCGACGCCGTCGCGCACGACGTCAAGCAGTGGACGGCCGCCGGCGTCCTCGTGAACTCCTCGAACTCGGGCATGGTGCGGCTCGCCGAGGACATGGACCGCGCCGACTACTACGACTACCTCGACCGGTTCGGCTTCGGCGAGCCGACGGCCGTCGGCTTCGCCGGCGAGCAGGCCGTGCCGCTGCGCGACCCGGCGGCGCTCGACCCGCAGACGCAGCTGAACGTGCTCTTCGGTCAGGGGATCGCCGCGACGCCGATCCAGCTCGCCTCCGCGTACCAGGCCCTCGCGAACGGCGGTGAGCGCCTGCCCGTGCGGCTCATCGACAGCTGCACGCTGCCCGATGGCACCGTCACGACGCCGGAGCTCGGCGGGGCGGAGCGGGTCGTGAGCGAGTCGACGGCCCGGCAGACGCTCGAGGTGCTCGAGCGGGTGGTCACCGACTACGGCTACGAGACCTTCCCGATCGAGGGCTACCGGATCGCCGCGAAGACCGGCACGGCGCAGATGGCCTACGAGGACGGCTCCGGCTACGACCCCTCCCGCATGATGATCTCGGTCGCGGGCGTGTTCCCGGTCGACGACCCGCAGTTCGTGGTGCTGACGCTCTTCGACAGCCCCCAGACCATCCGCACCAGCGGCGGGGCCATCCCTGCCTTCCACGATATGGTGAACCTCTTGATCCGCCACTACGACATCCCCCCGAGCACCACCCCGGCGTCCGAGGTGCCGCTCGAGTGGACGGCGGATCAGCCGTGACCCCCAGCCGCATCGACGGCCGTCAGCGGCACCGAGCGCGCCGTGCGCGACACTGAGGTGGAAGGCACTGAGGTGGAAGGCACTGAGGTGGAAGGCACTGGGGTGGAGAAGATCGACGAGAGGATGTCCGTGGCGGGCGTGACCCCGAGGATCCTGCGACCGGAGCACCCCGCACCGAGGCCGCTCGCCGGTCTCGTGGAGGCGTTCGACCTGCGGGTGGAGGCCGACCTCGACGGCGTCGAGGTCACCGGCATCACCATCGACTCCTCCGACGCGCAGCCCGGCGACATCTTCGCGGCGCTGCCCGGCGCCAAGCGCCACGGCGCCGAGTTCGCCGCCGCCGCGCTCGAGCAGGGCGCCGTCGCGATCGTCACCGACGCGGCGGGCGCCGCAGTGCTCGACACGGATGCGCCGGTCATCGTCGTCGACGACCCCCGGGCCGCGCTCGGCGAGATCGCCGCCTGGGTGTACCGCACCGACGAGGAGCCGCCGAAGCTGTTCGGCATCACCGGCACGAACGGCAAGACCTCGACCGCGTTCATGCTCGAGGGCCTGCTCGCCGACCTCGGCTTCGTCACCGGGCTCTCGACCACCGCGGAGCGCCACGTCGGCGACCTCGTCGTCACGTCGAGGCTCACCACGCCGGAGGCGAGCGAGCTGCACGCGCTGCTCGCGCGCATGCGCGAGGCGGGCGTGCGCGCCGCCGTGCTCGAGGTGAGCGCGCAGGCGCTCGAGCGCCACCGCGTCGACGGCGTCGTGTTCGACGTCGTCGCCTTCACGAACCTCAGTCACGATCACCTCGACGACTACGGGTCCATGGACGCCTACTTCGACGTGAAGCTCGACCTGTTCACGCCCGACCGCGCCCAGCGCGGCGTCGTCTGCATCGACACCGACTGGGGCGTGCGGGTCGCGGAGCGCAGCCGCATCCCCGTCACGACCGTCACGAGCGACCCGGAGCGCAGCGCGGACTGGCACGTGCGTCTCTGGGAGGAGACGGCCGTCTCCACCTCGTTCACGCTCACCGGCATCGACGGCGGCGCCATCGAGGTGCAGATCCCGTTCATCGGCCGCCACATGGCCGTCGACGCCGCGATCGCGATCCTCATGCTCGTCGAGGACGGCTTCGAGATCGAGGGCGTCGCGGAGGTCATCGACCGCGGCATGCGCGCCACCCTGCCCGGCCGCATCGAGCGCGTCTCCGGCGACGAGGGCCCGTCGGTCTTCGTCGACTACGCGCACAGCCCGGACGCGTTCGCGCAGACCCTGCAGGCTCTGCGACGCGTCACCGAGGGGAAGCTGGTGATGGTGTTCGGCGCCGACGGCGACCGCGACACGACGAAGCGCGCCGACATGGGCCGCATCGCCGCGGAGCTCGCCGACGCCGTGGTCGTCACCGACTTCAACCCGCGCTCCGAGGACGCGGCGAGCATCCGCGCCCAGGTGCTCGAGGGCGCCCGCGCCGCCGCGGGCGGCAAGACCGTCATCGAGTCGTCGCCCGAGGAGGCGGCGATCCGTGCCGCGATCGCCCTCGCCGGCCCCGGCGACACGGTGCTGTGGGCGGGTCCCGGCGACGCCGACTACCGCGAGGTCGCCGGCCGCCGCGAGCCGTTCGTGGCGCGCGACGAGGCGAGGCTCGCGCTGCACGAGGCGGGCTGGCGATGATCGGTCGGAAGCACTGATGCTGCACGCGCGCGCGAGCGAGATCGCGGCAGCGGTCGCCGGGGAGCTGCACGGCGACGACGTCACCGTGACGGGCTCGGTGCAGACCGACTCGCGGCTCGTCGACGACGGCGCCGTCTTCTTCGCGATGCCCGGCGAGGTCACCGACGGCCACCGCTTCATCGACGCCGCCATCGCGGCCGGCGCCGCGCTCGTCGTCGCCGAGCGACCGCTCGAGCAGGACGTGCCGCACATCGTCGTGCGCGACGGCGTCCTCGCGCTCG
>JBAZPY010000092.1:0-6121 GCA_041645515.1 Agrococcus sp. | reverse complement strand
CGCGCGCCGGCGGCAAGGGCGTCAACGTCGCTCGGGTGCTGCACCAGCAGCACGAGACCGCCGTCGTCATCGCCCCCATCGGAGGCCCCGTGCACGCGCTCTTCGTGCACGACCTCGACCGCTCGGGCATCCCCCACCGCCTCATCGAGGTCGACGCGCACACGCGTCGCACGACCGCGATCGTCACCCCCGCGGGCACGACCAACCTGAACGAGCACGGCGCCCCCATCGACGCAGCCAGCTGGGAGCTGCTGCTCGACATCGTGCGCGCGGAGGCACCCCGAGCACGCGTGATCGTCTCCTCCGGATCGCTGCCGCCGGAGACCCCCGGCGGCTTCTGCGCCACCGTCGTCCGGATCGCGCGGGAGGCCGACAGGCCCGTGCTCATCGACGTGGGCGGCGAGCAGCTGCGACTCGCCGTCGCCGCCGGCGCCACTGCCGTGAAACCGAACCGGCACGAGCTCTTCGATGCCATGGGCGGCACCGACCCGCTCGACGCGGCGCGCCGCCTCGCCGCGCTCGGCACCGGCACCGTCTTCGCCTCGCTCGACGTCGAGGGGATGCTCGCGGTGCTGCCGGACGGCCGGGCATGGCACGCGGCGCTCGACGAGGTGCTCGACGGCAACCCCACCGGCGCGGGCGACGCCGCCATCGCCGCGATCGCGCAGGCCATCGCCGAGGGCGCCACGCTCGAGGAGCAGCTCGCGCGCGCCACCGCTTGGTCTGCGGCCGCCGTGCTCGCCGCACAGGCGGGGAGCATCGCCGATCCGGACGGGCTGAGCGGCCGCATCCGCATCACCCCGATCGGCTGACCGCCGTTCATCCAACCTCCACTTCGTGTCCGGCGACCCGCTGGTACGGTGTCGCCATGGAGACTCTGCGCCTCGAAGAGCTGTCTGCGGCGAACATCGTCGCGGCCAACGGCATGACCCTCAAGCGGGGCCAGGAGGCGTTCCTCGCGCCCAACGCGCGGCTCGAGGAGTTCGTGAACACGCAGAGCGCGTGGCAGCGGGTGGTCTTCGACGGCGACGAGCCGGTGGCCTTCGTGATGGCCAACTTCGACCCCGAGGTCGACCGCGAGGAGTACCGCTCGAGCGTGCTGCGGATGTACGTCGCCGGCACCGCGCAGCGCAAGGGCGTCGGCAGCTACACCGTCGAGCAGGTCGCCGACGAGGCGCGCCGCCAGGGCTTCGACAGCCTCTACGCCGTGTGGGAGGAAGGCGACCTCGGCCCCGGCAAGTTCTTCCAGGCCGTCGGCTTCGAGCCCATCGGCGAGAACGAGTACGGCGAGGTCATCGGGCGCAAGCGCCTCTGACGCATCGTCGGCGAGCTGCACGGTGCTGTGATGCGTCGCCTGCTCGCCGCGATCGCGGCCGAGTGCCCAGCGCTCGGCGAGGCGGGCGTCGCCTGGGTGCTCACGTCGCCCCCGCAGGAGCATGTGGACGGCGCCACCGCGGGGCTCGCCGGCACGGACGGCTTTGGGTGTGGTGGTGGTCCTACCAGTCGGCCTCGTACCTGGTCGCATCTCGCCTCGGCACGCGCGACGAGCTGGCCGCGATGACGGCCGCGTGCCGTGATGCGGGCGGCGACGTCTACGCGGATGCGGTGATCAACCACACGGCCGGGGTCGAGTCGGGCAAAGGCTGGGCGGGCACCGCCTTCCAGCATTACGACTACCCGGGCCTCTACGAACTGGCGGACTTCCACAACTGCAACCGCACCCCTGACGACGACATCGACGCGTACCGCGAGCCGTTCGTCATCCAGCACTGCGAGCTCGAGGACCTCGCCGACCTCGCCACCGAGTCCCCGCGAGTGCGTGAGTGCGCGAGACGATCGTCGCCTACCTCGAGGACCTCCGCTCGCTGGGCGTGACGGGCTTCCGCATCGACGCGGCGAAGCACATCGACCCGGACGACGTCGCGGCGATCGTGGCGGCGCTGCCCGAGGGCACGCCCGTGATCAGCGAGGTCATCCGCGGCGCCGGAGAGCCGGTGCAGCCGGAGCAGTGCACGGGCTTCTCGACCGTGTGGGAGTTCGGCTGGGCGGAGCGGATCGGCGCGTTCGTGCACGACGGCTCCGCACGGGCGCTCGCCGACCTCTCCCCGGACGCCTACGGATCGCTCGAGGAGCGGGCGCGCACGTTCGTCGTCACCACGACACCGAGCGGAACGACGCGACCCTGTCGTACCGCAACGGGGCCGAGCTGTCGGCGGCGACGGCGGTCATGCTCGCCTCCGACTACGGGCCGCCGACGCTCTACTCGGGCTACGCGCTCAGCGACCGCGATCAGGGGCCGACGCTCGAGGCCGACGGGTCGGTGGCGGATGCATCCTGCACGGGCGAGGAGCACCCCGACGTCGTCGCCCAGGGTGGCTGGGCGGACCGCGCGTGGGTGTGCCAGCACCGCTGGCCGGGCATGCTCGAACTCGTCGCCTGGCGGACACGGGTGGTGGATGCGCCCGTGACGGCGGTCGAGTCGCATGTGCGCGACGGCATGCTCGGGCAGCCGTCTCCTGCGCGCGCGGCAGCACGGGGGTCGCGATCGTGAACATCAGCGACCAGCGCCTCCACCTCGCGGTGCCGACCGAGCCCCTCGACGGCGAGTACTGCGACGCGGCACAGCCGGGATGCGTGCGGGTCGGCGTCGAGGACGGCGAGGCCAGAGTCTCGCTCGAGCCATGGGAGACCGTCGCGCTGGACCGATCCACCGGCCCTGAGCCTCGTCCTACTGCCTAGACCAGCGACTCCCGCCAGGCGCGGTGCAGCGACGCGAACTTGCCGCCCGCGGCGATGAGCTCGGAGGGAGAGCCGTCCTCGATGATCCGGCCGTGCTCCATGACGAGCACGCGGTCGGCGATCGCCACGGTCGAGAGCCGGTGGGCGATGATGATCGCCGTCCGGTCGTCGAGCAGGGTCGTGAGGCCCTCCTGCACGAGTCGCTCCGAGGGGATGTCGAGCGACGCCGTCGCCTCGTCGAGGATCAGCACGCGCGGGTCGGCGAGGAACGCGCGGGCGAACGACAGCAGCTGCCGCTGGCCGGCGCTCACGCGCCCGCCGCGCTTGTTCACGTCGGTGTCGTAGCCGTCGGGCAGCGCGATGATGAACTCGTGCGCGCCGACCGCGCGCTCGGCCGCCTCGATCTCGTCGTCGCTCGCGCCCGGCTTGCCGAGGGCGATGTTGTCGGCCACGGTGCCGGAGAAGAGGTACGCCTCCTGGGTCACCATCACGACCGCGCGCCGCAGGTCGTCGTTCGAGAGCTCGCGCAGGTCGACGCCGTCGAGCTTCACCGAGCCCTCGGTGGGGTCGTAGAAGCGCGAGACGAGCTTCGCGAGCGTCGACTTGCCCGCGCCGGTGGTGCCGACGAGCGCGATCGTCTGCCCCGACGGGATGTGCAGGTCGAAGTCGGGCAGCACGACCTTGCCGCTGCTGTACGAGAACTCCACGCGGTCGAAGTCGATCTGGCCGCGCGACTCGGGCAGCGCCTTCGGCGCCGCCGGCTCGCGCACGGTGGGCTCCTCCTCGAGCATGCCGGAGATCTTCTCGAGCGCCGCGGACGCGGACTGGTAGCCGTTGAAGAACATCCCGATCCCCTGGATGGGCTGGAAGAAGCTGCGCGCGTAGAGCGCGATCGCGAGCAGCACACCGATCTGCAGCGAGCCCTCCACGACGCGCAGCCCGCCGACCAGCACGAGCGTCGCGATCGTGACGGCGCCGATCGCCATGATGCCCGGCTCGTAGATGCCGAAGATGTTGATGGTGCGGAAGTTCGCGTCGCGGTAGTCGTCGACGCGCTCGTCGAACTCGCGCTGGTTCGCGGGCTCCTTGCGGAACGCCTTGACCGCGCGGATGCCGGTCATGGTCTCGACGAAGTGCACGATCATGCGCGCGCTCGTCGTGCGGGTCTCGCGGAACAGCAGCGTGGAGCGCACCTGGAACCAGCGGGTGAGGATCACCGCCGGGATCAGCGCGATGCCGATGATGAGGCCCGACAGCGGGTCGAGGATCGTCATGGCGATGCCGGTGAACGCCATGAAGAGCACGCCGCGCACGAGCTCGTTGAGCCCCTGGTCGAGCAGGTCGCGGATCGCCTCGAGGTCGCTCGTCTGGCGCGCGATGATGCGGCCCGACGTGTATGACTCGTGGAACTCGAGGCTGAGGCGCTGCGCGTGGGCGAACAGCCGGCGGCGCAGGTCGAACAGCACCGTCTGGCTGATGCGCGCGATGCCGACCGTATAGAGGTACATCAGCACGCCGGCGAGCACCGCGGCGGCGATGTAGACGAGCGTCGCCACCCACAGCGGCATCCAGTCGGCGCGCTCCATGATCGCCGGCAGGCCGGTGTCGATGCCGTAGGCGATGAGCATTGGGCCCGCGATGTTCGCCGCCACGGCGACGATCACGAGCGCCATCGTCACGATGACGCGGCCGATGTGCGGGCGCAGCAGCGAGCCGAGCAGCTTCCGGGAGCGCACCCGGATCGCCTTCGACTCGGCCTTCGTGTAGTCAGTGCGGTCCTCGCCCTGCACGCCGAAGACGCTCATCGCGACACCTCCTCGTCCTGCTCCTGCTCGATCTCGCGCTCCAGCGCGTCGAGGTCGATGGCCTCCATCGAGCCGGTGACGGCGTCGATGCTCTTGCGGTCGAGCTCGGCCTCCTCGAGGCTCGAGATCACGTACCGGTAGTGCTCGCTGCGGGCGAGCAGCTCCGAGTGGGTGCCGACGTCGTCGATCCGGCCGTCGCGCATGAGCGCGACGCGGTCGGCGAGCTGCACCGTGCTGGGCCGGTGGGCGACGATGAGCGCGGTCGTGCGCTCGAGCACGCTGCGCAGCGCCTCCTCGACCTGCGCCTCCGTCTCGACGTCGAGCGCCGAGAGCGGGTCGTCGAGCACGAGCACCGCCGGGTCGGCGGCGACCGCGCGCGCGAGCGCGAGGCGCTGGCGCTGGCCTCCCGAGAGCGACAGCCCCTCCTCGCCGATATGGGTGTCGAGGCCGTCGGGCAAGTCGCGCACGAACCCGGCCTGCGCGATGTCGAGCGCGCGGTCCAGGGCCTCGTCCGACGCATCCCGGGCGCCCATCAGCACGTTCTCGCGCACGGTCGCGGAGAACAGCGTCGCGTCCTCGAAGGCCATCGCCACGTGAGTGCGCAGCTCCGCGAGCGACAGGTCGCGCACGTCGACGCCGTCGAGCAGCACGCGGCCGCCGGTGACGTCGTAGAGGCGCGCGGGGAGCGCCGTGAGCGTCGTCTTGCCGGAGCCGGTGATGCCGATGAGCGCCATCGTCTCGCCCGGCTCGAGCGTGAGCGTCGCACCGTCGACGAGGTCGCGCTCGTGCGGCTGCGCATCCTGGTAGCGGAAGCGCACGTCGTCGAACACGAGCCGGCCGCGCGGGGCGACGATCGTCATCGGCTCCTCCGGGTCGACGATGGTGTTCTCGCTGTCGACGATCTCGTGGAAGCGACGCGTCGCATTCGAGGCGTCGATGAGGAACGCGAAGAGGAAGCCGATCGACTCGATCGGCCAGTTGAGCACCATCGCGACCGCGAAGAACGCGAAGAGCGTGCCGACCGAGAGCTGCCCGGTCGCTGCCAGCCAGACGCCGAGGAACAGGCAGACGGCGTAGGACACGTACGGCACGATCGTCAGCCACATCCACAGGTGGCCGTCCATGCGGGCCTTGTCGATCTCGGTCTCCCGCAGCGTCGACGCCTGGTCGGTGAACCCGTCGAGCGCGTGACGGCCGCGCCCGAACGCCTTCAGCACGCGGATGCCGTGGATCGACTGCTCGACCGTGGTCGCGAGGTCGCCGGCCTGGTCCTGCGCCGAGCGGGAGATCGTGAAGTAGCGGCGCTCGAAGCGCAGGGCGACGAAGACGATCGGCGCCGAGAGCACGACGAAGGCGCCCGCGAGCAGCGGGCTCCAGAAGAACAGCACCATGATGCCGACGACGAGCGTGATGGCGTTCACGACCAGCAGGGGCGCGCCGAAGGCGATGAAGCGGCGGATCATGCCCAGGTCCTGCACCGCGCGGCTCAGCAGCTGACCGGACTGCCAGCGGTCGTGGAACGCGACGGGGAGCGCCTGCAGCTGCGCGTAGAGCGACCTGCGCATCGCCGCCTCGAC
>JBAZPY010000091.1:0-6122 GCA_041645515.1 Agrococcus sp. | reverse complement strand
CATCGGCAGCACGGCGAGCGAGACGAGCGCCAGGCCGGGCACCCACGCGTTCGCGTCGCCGCGCTGCTGCCGCCGGCGGGCGAGCGCGAGGCCCGCGCCCGAGATCGCGCCGGGGGCGAGCACGCCGCCGAAGGTCCCCGACCACGAGAACGAGGTCGCGTCGCCGGAGATCTCGACCATGTAGGCGCGCAGCGCCGCCGCCCAGGTGGTGCCGAGCGCACCGCCGATCGCGAGATCCGCGGCGAGCGGCGATGGGTCGCGCATGGCGGGCACCTCCTCGCTCCGCATGATGCGCCGCGGCGCACTGGCGGTCAAGGTCCGCTTAGGCTGGCGCCATGACCGCTGACGCACTCCGATTCGGCCTGTTCGTCCCGCAGGGCTGGCGCCTCGACCTGGTCGGCATCGACCCGGCAGACCAGTGGCGGCGGATGCTCGACGTCGCGCAGCGCGCGGACGCCGGCCCGTGGGACTCGATCTGGGTCTACGACCACTTCCACACGACGCCGCAGCCCACCGACGAGGCCACGCACGAGGCGTGGACGCTCATGGCGGCGCTCGCCGCGAGCACTTCGCGCGTCCGGCTCGGTCAGATGTGCACGTGCATGGGCTACCGCAACCCGGCGCTGCTCGCGAAGATCGCCGCGACCGTCGACCTCATCTCCGGCGGCCGGCTCGAGTTCGGGATCGGCGCCGGCTGGTACGAGCACGAGTGGCGCGCCTACGGCTACGGCTTCCCCGGCGTCGGCGACCGCATCTCGGCGCTCCGCGACGGCGTGCAGATCATCCAGCGGCTGTGGGCCGAGGGCGAGGCGACGCTCGAGTCGCAGACCTTCACCGTCGACGGCGCCATCTGCCGACCGCAGCCGCTGCAGCGCGGCCGCGACGGCCGCCCGCGCATCCCGACCTGGATCGCCGGCGGCGGCGAGCAGCGCACGCTCCGCTACGCCGCGAAGTGGGCGGACGCGACGAACTTCGGCGGCGGCCCGGAGCAGTTCGCGCGGAAGCGCGACGTGCTGCTCGGCCACCTCGACAAGGAGGGCCGCGACCCCGCGGAGGTGCGGCTCACGTCGAACCTCAACATCGTCGTGCGCGAGACCGAGGCGGAGGCGCGCCGCGTCGTCGACGAGGTGAACGCGCGCGCCGACTCGGCGATGCGCGCCGAGCACGCGGGCACGGGCTTCTCGACGCGCGGCGCGGTCGTCGGCACCCCGCAGCAGGTGGTCGACCACGTCGGCGCGCTGCGCGAGGCGGGGCTCGGCACGCTCATCGCCTACATGCCGGAGGTCGCGTTCGAGCAGGACGGCATCGAGCTGTTCGAGCGCGACGTGATGGGTGCGCTGGCCTGAGCCGGAACCGGCCGGGTCCGCTCTAGGCTGTGGCCATGACTGACGCCAACGTCGGCGCACCTTCGCGCCCGCAGACCGACATCGACCGCATCGCCGAGGACTACGTCCACCGCGCGGCGGCGCTCAACCCCGAGATCAACGTCTACGTCGGCCTCGAGGGCGACAAGGCCGGCTTCGGCGACTACTCCCCGGAGGGCCGCGCCGCGAACGCCGCCCTCGCGAGCGAGACGCTCGCGAGCCTGGCTGCGGCCGAGCCCCTCGACGACATCGACTGGGTGACGAAGACCGACCTCTCGCGCGAGCTGCAGCTGGAGCTCGACGTCGAGGCCTCCGGCTGGGGCGACCGCGACCTCAACAACCTCGCGAGCCCTGCCACGGGCATCCGCGACATCTTCGACCTCATGTCGACCGGCTCCGAGGACGACTGGGCGACGATCGCCGAGCGCATGCGGAACGTGCCGGCCGCGATCGACGGCTACATCGCGTCGCTGCGCAACGGCGTCGCGACCGGCAACACGCCCGCCGGGCGTCAGATCGACAACGTGCTCGAGCAGTTCGCCGACTACCGGCCGGGCGCCGGCTTCTTCCACGAGCTGGCCGAGAACGCCAAGGCCGGCGACGCCGAGCTGCCCTCGTCGCTGCGCTCCGACCTCGGCGAGGCGGCGGCCGTGGCGACGGAGGCGCACGGCAGGCTCGCCGAGTTCCTGCGCGGCGAGCTCGCGGCATCCGCGAACCCCGTCGACGCCGTCGGCAGGGACTTCTACTCGCTCATGTCGCGCCGCTTCCTGGGCGCCGACGTCGACCTCGACGAGACCTACGCGTGGGGCATCGAGGAGCTCGAGCGCATGCGCGACGAGCAGGAGGCGATCGCGAACGAGATCAAGCCGGGCGCCTCCGTGCAGGAGGCGATCGCGTTCCTCGACGGCGACCCGAGCCGCAAGCTGCACGGCACGGACGCGCTCAAGGCGTGGATGCAGGAGACGAGCGACCGCGCGATCGACGAGCTGGGCCGCACCCACTTCGACATCGCCGAGCCCATCCGTGCGCTCGAGTGCATGATCGCGCCGACCCAGACCGGCGGCATCTACTACACCGGCCCCGCCGACGACTTCTCGCGCCCCGGCCGCATGTGGTGGTCGGTGCCGGAGGGCGTCACGGAGTTCGACACCTGGCGCGAGCTGACGACCGTCTACCACGAGGGCGTCCCCGGCCACCACCTGCAGATCGCGCAGGCCACCTACAACCGCGCCCAGCTCAACCTGTGGCGCCGCGCCTTCGCCGGCACCTCCGGCCACGCGGAGGGCTGGGCGCTCTACGCCGAGCGGCTCATGCAGTCGCTCGGGTACCTCGACGACCCGGCCGACCGGCTCGGCATGCTCGACGGGCAGCGGATGCGCGCGGCCCGCGTCGTGCTCGACATCGGCGTGCACCTGGGCAAGCCGCGCCTGGACGGCACGGGGGAGTGGGACTTCGACTACGCCTTCGAGTTCATGAAGTCGAACGTCAACATGAACGAGCCGTTCGTGCGCTTCGAGGTCAACCGCTACTTCGGCTGGCCGGGCCAGGCGCCGTCGTACAAGATCGGCCAGCGCATCTTCGAGCAGATCCGGGACGCGGCGAAGGAGGCGGAGGGCGACGCGTTCGACCTCAAGCGCTTCCACTCGCGCGTGCTGAACATCGGCGGCGTCGGCCTCGACACGCTGCGCGAGGCGGTCCTGCGCGGCTGATCGCGATCCCATCCGCCTCGGGGACCCCTTCCACCGAGCGGGACCCGGTGCACCGGGTCCCGCTGGTGGAGGGGGTCCCGGTGCGAGGGATGGGCGCTGCGCGACGGGGTCGGCGTCGGTTGTCGGCGCTGGCGGGCCAGGTGTAGGCTTGCCGGGTCACTCGTGTGGTGACGAACCAATCCGAAACGCTGGATGGGCATCCGCATGCCCTCCGGCCCGATACCCCCAACAAGGCACCTTGAACTCTATGACCACTGCAACGACCACGGCTCCCAAGCAGGTCGCTGTGAACGACATCGGCTCGGCCGATGACTTCATGGCCGCCGTTGAGAAGACCCTGAAGTTCTTCAACGACGGCGACCTCATCGAGGGCACCGTCGTCAAGATCGACCGCGATGAGGTCCTTCTCGACGTCGGCTACAAGACCGAGGGCGTCATCCCCTCGCGCGAGCTCTCCATCAAGCACGACGTCGACCCGACGGAGGTCGTCGAGGTCGGCGACACCGTCGAGGCGCTCGTCCTCCAGAAGGAGGACAAGGAGGGCCGGCTGATCCTCTCCAAGAAGCGTGCGCAGTACGAGCGCGCCTGGGGCGACGTCGAGCGCATCAAGGACGAGGACGGCGTCGTCACCGGCACGGTCATCGAGGTCGTCAAGGGTGGCCTCATCGTCGACATCGGCCTGCGCGGCTTCTTGCCGGCGTCGCTCATCGAGCTCCGCCGCGTCCGCGACCTCACGCCGTACCTCGGCCAGGAGATCGAGGCGAAGATCCTCGAGCTCGACAAGAACCGCAACAACGTCGTGCTCTCGCGCCGTGCGCTGCTCGAGGAGACCCAGTCGGCCTCGCGCGGCCAGTTCCTGCAGTCGCTCCAGAAGGGCCAGGTCCGCAAGGGCGTCGTCTCGTCGATCGTCAACTTCGGCGCGTTCGTCGACCTCGGCGGCGTCGACGGCCTCGTGCACGTCTCCGAGCTCTCCTGGAAGCACATCGAGCACGCGTCGGAGGTCGTCGAGGTCGGCCAGGAGGTCACCGTCGAGATCCTCACCGTCGAGCTCGACCGCGAGCGCGTCTCGCTGTCGCTCAAGGCGACGCAGGAGGACCCGTGGCAGATCTTCGCCCGCACCCACGCCATCGGCCAGGTCGCACCGGGCAAGGTCACGAAGCTCGTCACGTTCGGCGCCTTCGTGCGCGTCGCTGACGGCATCGAGGGCCTCGTGCACATCTCGGAGCTGTCGTCGAAGCACGTCGAGACGGCCGACCAGGTCGTCGCGGTCAACGACGAGGTCTTCGTGAAGATCATCGACATCGACCTCGAGCGCCGCCGCATCTCGCTCTCGCTCAAGCAGGCGAACGAGGGCGTCGACCCCGACGGCGCCGACTTCGACCCGGCGCTCTACGGCATGCTCGCCGAGTACGACGAGCAGGGCAACTACAAGTTCCCGGAGGGCTTCGACCCCGAGACGAACGAGTGGAAGGAAGGCTTCGACGCGCAGCGCGAGGCCTGGGAGGCCGAGTACGCCGCAGCGCAGACGCGCTGGGAGGCGCACAAGGCGCAGGTCGCCGCTGCTCGCGACGCCGAGCTCCACTCGAGCGACGTGCCCTCGGGCGCATCGTCGTTCGGCGGCTCGACCGACGAGTCCGGCGCCGGCACGCTCGCCGACGACGAGGCTCTCGCGGCGCTCCGCGAGAAGCTCACCGGCTCGGCCGAGTAGCACCCACCACGACAGCGGGCCGTACCTTCGGGTGCGGCCCGCTTCGCGTTCGGCGGATGCGCGGGCATGCCCGGCGCGCGGCGTGCGAGGATCGGAGCATGCCAGCTCACGAGTCGCTCACGCATGCTCTCGACTACGCCGACCGCTGGCTCGCCTACCGGCGCTGGCGCCTGGCCATCCCCGGCGCGCAGCTCGCCGTCCGGGTGGGCGGCGAGCTGCTGCTCGACACCGCGCACGGGACCGCCGACGCCGCGTCCGGCGAGGCGCTCACCCCCGCGCATCGCTTCCGCATCGCCTCGCACTCGAAGGCGCTCGCCGCGCTCGCCGCGATGCGGCTCGTCGACGCCGGCCGGCTGCGGCTCGACGACGAGGCGCAGCAGCACGTGCCCGCGCTCCGCGGCACCGACGCGGGCGGGCTGCTGGTGCGCGAGCTGCTCTCGCACGGCGGCGGCGCCGTGCGAGACGGCGACGACGTGGCGTTCTGGCACCTCGCCGGCGACTTCCCCGACGCCGAGCGGCTGCTCGCCATCGCTCGCGCCGGCGTCCAGCGCGTGCCCGCGTCGACCGAGTTCAAGTACTCGAACGTCGGCTTCGGCCTCCTCGGCCTCGTGATCGAGGCCGTCACGGGCACGGGCTACGCCGAGGCGCTCGACGCCCTCGTCATCGCTCCGCTCGGCCTCGCCGCGACGCGCGCCGACGTCGGCGGCGACGGCCCGCTGGCCGCCGGCCACTCGGCGCTGCACTCCCACCGGGAGCGCACGCCGCTCGGCAGCCCCGCCACCGGCGCGCTCGCCGCGGCGACGGGCGCCCTCTCGACCGCGGCCGAGCTCTCCGACCTGCTCCGCACCGTCGCCGACGCCGACGACCGGCTGCTGCTCGCGGCCAGCCGGCGACGGATGCGGCAGCAGCTGTGGTCGACGACGGGTCGCGACGGCGGCACGGCGGGCTACGGGCTGGGGCTCATGCTGCGCGAGATCGACGGCCGCACGTGGGCGGGTCACGGCGGCGCGTGGACGGGGCAGGCGACGCGGACGCTCGTCGACCCGGAGCGCGACGTCGTCGTGAGCGTGCTCACGAACGCGATCGACGGCGCCGCCGAGGAGCTCGCCGTCGGCGTCGCACGCATCGTCGGCACGGCATCGCAGGACGACGCGGCGCTCGAGGGCGATGCGGCGATCGATCCGGATGCGCTCGCCCGCCTGCGCTCCTTCGAGGGGGCGTTCTCCAGCATCTGGGGGCGGGTCGACGTCGTCGAGCTCGGCGGCCGGCTGCTCGCGATCGCACCCACTGCGCCCGACCCGCTGCAGGCGGTCGACGTGCTGACGCCCGAGGGGGACGACC
>JBAZPY010000090.1:0-6151 GCA_041645515.1 Agrococcus sp. | reverse complement strand
GACGCCCTCGGGTGCGTCGATGTAGCCGAAGCGGATGTTGAAGCCGTGGCTGAACAGCAGCGTCTTGCCCTCGCCCATCGACGCGGCGATCTCGTCGTTGTAGATGTGGCGCTGGTGCTGGTCGGGCGCGAGCAGGACGACGACGTCCGCCCACGCGGCGACCTCGGCCGGCGTGCCGACCTCGAAGCCGGCCTCCGCCGCCTTCGCGCGGCTCTTCGACTCCGGCTGCAGGCCGACGCGGACCTCGACGCCCGAGTCGCGCAGGTTCTGCGCGTGCGCGTGCCCCTGCGAGCCGTAGCCGATGACGGCGACCTTCTTGCCCTGGATGATGCCCAGGTCGGCACCGTCGTCGTAGATGACCTCGGTCATGGTGTCTCCTTGCTTGTGGTTCGAAACTTGCGGGTCAGCGGCCGTCGGACTTGAGCACGCGCTCGCTGATGGACTTGCCGCCGCGGCCGATGGCCAGCAGGCCCGACTGCGCGATCTCCTTGATGCCGTACGGCTCGAGCAGCTTGAGCAGCGCCTGGCACTTCGCGGAGTCGCCCGTCACCTCGATCACGAGCGCGTCGGTGGTGACGTCGACGACGCGGGCGCGGAAGAGCGTCGCGGCCTCGAGGATCTGCGAGCGCGTCGAGTTGTCGACGCGCACCTTGACCAGCAGGTGCTCGCGCTGCACGGACTGGCCGGGCTCGAGCTCGACGATCTTCACGACGTTGACGAGCTTGTTCAGCTGCTTGGTGACCTGCTCGAGCGGCAGGTCCTCGACGTCGACGACGACGGTGATGCGGCTGAGGCCCGGCACCTCGGTCTTGCCGACCGCGAGCGACTCGATGTTGAAGCCACGGCGCGCGAAGAGCGCGGCGACGCGGGTGAGCAGGCCGGGCTTGTCCTCGACCAGCAGCGACAGGACGTGCGTGCTCATCACTCCTCCTCCCACACCGGGCTGTGCTCCTTGGCGTACTGCACGAAGGAGTTCGAGACGCCCTGCGGCACCATCGGCCACACCATGGCGTCCTTCGACACGATGAAGTCGATGACGACCGGGCGGTCGTTGGTCTCGAGCGCGAGCTTGATCGCGGGGTCGATCTCCTCCGGCTTCGTCACGCGGATGGCGAGGCAGCCGTACGCCTCGCCGAGCTTGACGAAGTCGGGGATCATCTTCGCGTCGTCGCCGGTCTCGAGGTCGGTGAACGAGTGCCGGCCCTCGTAGAACAGGCTCTGCCACTGCCGCACCATGCCGAGCGACGAGTTGTTGATGATCGCGACCTTGATGGGGATGTCGTTGAGCGTGCAGGTGGCGAGCTCCTGATTGGTCATCTGGAAGCATCCGTCGCCGTCGATCGCCCACACGACACGGTCGGGGTCTGCGACCTTCGCGCCCATCGCCGCGGGCACCGCGTAGCCCATCGTGCCGGCGCCGCCGGAGTTGAGCCACGAGTTGGGGCGCTCGTACTTGATGAACTGCGCCGCCCACATCTGGTGCTGACCGACGCCGGAGGCGTAGATCGCCTCGGGACCGGTGAGCTCGCCGATCCGCTGGATGACGTGCTGGGGCGACAGCTTGCCGTCCGTGGGCTCCGAGAAGCCGAGCGGGAAGCGCTCCTGCAGGCCCTGCAGCCGCTCCCACCAGTCGGTGAGGTCGGTGCGGCTGCTCGCCGCCAGCTCCTGGAACGCGATCGACAGGTCGCTCAGCACATCGCGGACGTCGCCGACGATCGGCACGTCGGCCGTGCGGATCTTCGAGATCTCGGCCGGGTCGACGTCGACGTGGATGACCTTCGCGTCGGGCGCGAACTCGTTCACCTTGCCGGTCACGCGGTCGTCGAAGCGGGCGCCGAGCGCGAGGATGAGGTCGCACTCCTGGAAGGCGAGCACCGCGGGCACCGAGCCGTGCATGCCGGGCATGCCGAGGTGCTGCGGGTGCGAGTCGGGGAAGGCGCCGCGGGCCATGAGCGTCGTGACGACCGGGGCGCCGGTCGCCTCGGCGAACTCGAGCAGCTCCGCCGACGCGTGCGCGCGGATGACGCCGCCGCCGACGTACAGCAGCGGCCGCTTCGCCTCGGCGAGCATCGCCGCGGCGGCCGCGACCTGCTTGCCGTGCGCCTTCGTCACCGGGCGGTAGCCGGGCAGGTCGATCGAGTCGGGCCAGACGAACGGCGCCGAGCCCTGCTGCGCATCCTTCGTGATGTCGACGAGCACGGGACCGGGGCGGCCGGTGGAGGCGATGTGGAAGGCAGCGCGCATGACGCCCGGCACGTCCTCGGCGCGGGAGACCTGGAACGAGTGCTTCGTGATCGGCATCACGATGCCCGTGATGTCGGCCTCCTGGAACGCATCCGTGCCGATCAGGTGGCTGAACACCTGACCGGTGATCGCGACCATCGGCACCGAGTCCATGTACGCGTCGGCGATCGCGGTGACGAGGTTCGTCGCTCCCGGGCCGCTCGTGGCGATGCAGACGCCGACGCGGTCGGTGGCGGCCGCGTAGCCCTCGGCCGCGTGACCGGCACCCTGCTCGTGACGCACGAGGATGTGGCGGATCGCCGACTGCTGCATGAGCTCGTCGTAGAACGGGATGATCGCGCCGCCGGGGATGCCGAAGACGTCCTCGACGCCGAGC
The DNA here is from genome assembly GCA_041645515.1 of Agrococcus sp. Lineage (GTDB taxonomy): Bacteria > Actinomycetota > Actinomycetes > Actinomycetales > Microbacteriaceae > Agrococcus. The sequence goes on along the minus strand of JBAZPY010000090.1, from coordinate 3,531 downwards.
AGCTCGAGCGATCGCAGGACGGCCCCCGACCCGGTCAGGATCGGCGGTTCGGCGCTGCGCGGTGCGGCGGGCCTGGGTGCGATGGACATGGCTCTCCTGGCTTGACTGTCGTACGGACGTGACGTCAGCCCGTGACCGCGCCGGTGGCGGCGGAGCGCACGAGGCGTGCGTACTTGGCGAGGACTCCGCGCGTGTAGCGCGGGGGCAGCGGCTCCCAGCCCTCACGCCGGGAGGCGAGCTCTGCCTCGTCGACGATCAGGTCAAGCGAGCGAGCGGCGATGTCGACCCTGATGCGGTCTCCGTCGCGCACGAAGGCGATCGGACCGGAGTCGACCGCCTCAGGGGCGATGTGGCCGATGCACAGGCCGGTTGTGCCGCCTGAGAATCTGCCGTCTGTCAGCAACAATACATCCTTGCCGAGGCCCGCCCCCTTGATGGCGGCGGTGATGGCCAGCATCTCGCGCATGCCGGGACCGCCCTTGGGGCCCTCGTAGCGGATCACGACCACGTCGCCCGCGCGGATCTCGCCCGCGGTGAGGGCATCCATGGCGGCGCGCTCGCGGTCGAACACGCGGGCGGGGCCCTCGAACACCTCGGCGTCGAAGCCGGCCGTCTTCACGACCGCGCCCTCGGGTGCGAGCGTGCCGTCGAGGATCGTCAGGCCGCCGGTGGCGTGGATGGGGTCGTCGAGCGTGCGGACGACGGTGCCGTCGATCGGCGCCGGGGCGAGGTCGGCGAGGTTCTCGGCGACCGTCCTGCCGGTGACGGTCATGGCGTCGCCGTGCAGCAGGCCCGCGTCGAGGAGCGCCTTCATCACCACGGGCATCCCGCCGACGCGGTCGAAGTCCTGCGCGACGTAGGCGCCGAACGGCTTGACGTCGGCGAGGTGCGGCGAGCGCTGCCCGATGCGGCGGAAGTCCTCGAGGGTGAGCTCGACCTCCGCCTCGTGCGCGATCGCGAGCAGGTGGAGCACCGCGTTCGTGGAGCCGCCGAGCACCATCGCCACGGTGATGGCGTTCTCGAACGCCTCCTTCGTGAGGATGTCGCGGGCGGTGATGCCGCGGCGCAGCAGCTCGACGACGGCCTCGCCCGAGCGGCGCGCGTAGAAGTCGCGCCGACGGTCGGCCGACAGCGGCGTCGAGGAGCCGGGCAGGCTCATCCCGAGCGCCTCCGCGACGCATGCCATCGTGTTCGCCGTGTACATGCCGCCGCACGCGCCCTCACCAGGGGCGAAGCCGCACTCGATGCGGTGCAGGTCCTCGGCCGAGATCTTGCCCGCCTTGTACGCGCCGACGGCCTCGAACGAGTCGATGATCGTCATCGACTGCGGGACCGTGCCGTCCTCGAGCTTCGCGAAGCCCGGCGCGATCGAGCCGGCGTAGACGAAGACGCTCGCCAGGTCGAGCCGCGCGGCCGCCATCAGCATGCCGGGGAGCGACTTGTCGCAGCCGGCGAGCAGCACCGTGCCGTCGAGCCGCTCGGCCATCACGACGGTCTCGACGCTGTCGGCGATGACCTCGCGGCTGACGAGCGAGAAGTGCATGCCCTCGTGGCCCATCGAGATGCCGTCGGAGACGGAGATGGTGCCGAACTGCAGCGGGTAGCCGCCGCCGGCGTGCACGCCCTCCTTCGACGAGCGCGCGAGGCGGTCGAGCGAGAGGTTGCAGGGCGTGATCTCGTTCCACGAGCTCGCGATGCCGATCTGCGGCTTCTCCCAGTCGCCGTCGCCCATCCCGACCGCGCGGAGCATCCCCCGGCTCGTGGTGGCCTCGACGCCGTCCGTGACGGCGCGCGAACGCGGTTTGATGTCGATCTCAGGCATGGCCCGATCCTACGCCGCTGGGGCATGTCAGATCGGCTCGGGGTCCTCGGCGCACGGTCGGCGGATGCGCGGCGTCCAGCCCGGAGGGTCTACCGTCGTTCGCATGATCAAGGTCGGCCTGAGCACGATCTCCGTCTTCCCCAAGGGTGTCGAGGACGGGTTCCGGCTCGCCCACGAGGCGGGCTACGACGGCGTCGAGGTCATGGTGACCACCGACGCGAAGACGCGCAGCCCCGAGCGGCTGCTCGAGCTGTCGGAGCGCTACCAGCAGCCGATCATGGCGATCCACGCGCCCGTCGTGCTGCTGACGACGTTCGTCTGGGGCAGGGATCCGTTCGTGAAGCTCGACCGCTCGGCCGAGCTCGCCGTGGCGGTCGGCGCGCCCGCCGTGGTCGTGCATCCGCCCTTCCGCTGGCAGGGCAAGTACGCCAGGACGTTCGTGGATGCCGTGCATCAGACCGAGCAGAAGCACGGCATCGAGGTCGCGGTCGAGAACATGTTCCCGTGGGCCATGGGCGGCACCGACCGGCAGGCGTACCTGCCGGGCATCGACCCGAGCGAGATGGACGTCGACCACGCGACGCTCGACTTCTCGCACTGCGCGCTCGCGAAGCGCGACTCGATGGAGCTCGCGCTCGACCTCGGGCCGCGGCTGCGGCACCTGCACCTGACCGACGGCGTCGCCGCCGACGAGGACAAGGTGTTCGACGAGCACCTGGTCCCCGGGCACGGCAACGAGCCCGTCGCGGAGGTGCTGCAGATGCTCGCCGCGCAGCAGTGGACGGGTCAGGTGGTCGCCGAGATCAAGACGCGCCAGGCGCGCTCGGAGCGCGACCGGCTGCGGCTGCTCGTCGAGACGCTCGAGTTCGCGCGCGAGCACTTGGGGCAGAGCGCGCCCGGCGGCGCGGCCGCCGACGCGGACGCGGGGGCCGACGTCCGCCCGTAGCCCGTCTCCTGGGCCGGTCCAGTATCCGGGACCCGAGATCGGGGGTCCACCATCCGACAACACGTCCATCAACGGTGTCGGGCGAGTCGGCGTCAGCTCGGGATCGCGAACGCGTGCACAGGCGCCGCTGCACCACTCCGCGCATCGGCGTGCCACGGCTGCCAGATCGCTTCGACGCGACCCCGGTCCCGGAGCTCGACCGGCAACTGGCCCACGTGGGTCGAGCCGACGACCAGGTAGCGCCTCAGCCCGCTCCGAGTCGGCATGCAGCTGATCGGCGACGAAGACATCCGTCGCCCCGCTGCGTCCGATCACGAGCTCGAGTGCCGCCGCCCGGTCGTCCGCGGGCTCCGCCCAGATCACGTCGACCGGCAGCGCGTGATGCGGCGACAGCGTCACCTGTCCGGACGTGCCCGCCGCTTCGATGAGCCGCCGGTGGACCCGTTCGGCGACGGCATTCGGGAGCATGGGCCCAGTCCACCACCTCCTGGACCCGATACCGGATGGTGGACCCGAGATCTGGGGTTTCGACACGCTCAGCGCGCTGCGCGCGCGGAGCGGCTCAACATTGAGATGGGAGGTGGCGGTCGCGTGGTCGGGATCGAGAATGGGACTCGATGGTCTCGTGGTCGTCTGACTTGCGGCTCAACGGGCTCCCGCGGGATGCCTTGCGCTGGATCTGCCGGCGACCCGTCGCGACCGTCACGTCCTGGCTTGGTGCCGGACGGGGCCTGACTTGATAGAACTGTGCGATCTCTCGCTC
>JBAZPY010000089.1:0-6162 GCA_041645515.1 Agrococcus sp. | reverse complement strand
CGGGGAGCCAGCGCCCCTGGGTGGCGAGCCACGACTGCAGGTCGCCGCTCACGGCCGTGACCGCGTGAGGTCGGGGCCGCCGACGCGCAGCACCCAGCGTCGGCCGGCGGAGCCGCCGGCGGCCCATCCTCTCCGGAACGTGCGCATCGCGACCGCGATGCGCCGGCGCGCGGCCGCGGGGCTGTGGAACATCCGCCCCTCGACCGCCACCCGCAGCGAGGGGTCGAAGCGCAGCCGCGCGCGCGGGCCCAGGCGCATCGTGAGGTCGAGGTCGTCGTGCACCGCCGGGTCGGCGCGCTCGACCTGCGCGGAGACCGCCTCCCAGGCCGTGCGGCGCAGCGCCATGTTCGACCCCCACAGCGGCACGTTCGCGATCGCCGCCCCACCGGCGACGAAGGTGCCGACGGCGTACGCGGCGCTCGCGAGCGCCGTCCAGCGCCGCGGCAGGTCGTGGAACCGACCGGGACCGGTGAGGCCGACGAGCGACGGGTCGTCGTCGAAGGCGGCGCGGATGCGCTCCACCCAGTCGTCGGGGACGATCGAGTCGGCGTCGCACCGGGCGATGATCTCGCCGCGCGCCTCGTCGTAGCCGCGCGCGGCGGCCGCCGGGATGCCGCGCACGGGCTCGACCACCACCCGCGCCCCGGCGGCGCGGGCGAAGGCGGCCGAGTCGTCGACGCTGCCGTTGTCGACGACGACGACCTCGAGCGGCGGGACGGTCTGGGCGGCGAGGCGCTCGAGGCAGCGGCGCAGCGCCGGCGCGTCGTCGAGCACCGGGATCACGACCGACACCCGCGCGCGATCCTCCGTACCCGCATCGCCCGTGCCCGCACCATCCGGAGCCATCACGCGCACAGCGTGCCACGGCCTCCCGACCGATGGCTGAGGCTCGCTAGCCTTGACGGGGAGAACGGGGATCGCATGAAGGTGCTGGCAGCCATGTCGGGCGGCGTGGACTCGGCCGTCGCGGCCGCGCGCGCCGTCGACGCGGGGCACGAGGTCGTCGGCGTGCACCTCGCGCTCAGTCGCATGCCCGGCACGCTCCGCACCGGCAGCCGCGGCTGCTGCACCGTCGAGGACGCGATGGATGCGCGGCGGGTCGCCGACCGGCTCGGCATCCCCTTCTACGTGTGGGACTTCTCGGAGCGGTTCCACGGCGACGTCGTGCAGGACTTCGTCGACGAGTACGCGGCGGGCCGCACGCCGAACCCGTGCCTGCGGTGCAACGAGAAGATCAAGTTCGAGGCGCTGCTCGACCGGGCCATCGGGCTCGGCTTCGACCGCGTCGTCACCGGCCACTACGCCCGCGTCGAGCACACCGCCGACGGGCCGGAGCTGCACCGCGCGGCCGACTGGGCGAAGGACCAGTCGTACGTGCTCGGCGTGCTCACCGCTCGACAGCTCGAGCACTGCTGGTTCCCGCTCGCCGAGACGCCCACGAAGGCGCAGGTGCGGGCGGAGGCCGCGGAGCGGGGATTCCTGCTGGCGCAGAAGCCCGACAGCCACGACATCTGCTTCATCCCCGACGGCGACACGCGGGGCTTCCTCGCCGATCGGCTGGGCGCCGAGCCCGGCGACATCGTCGACCGGGACGGCCGGGTGGTGGGCGGGCACGAGGGCGTGCACGGCTACACGGTCGGGCAGCGTCGCGGCCTGTCGCTCGGCGTCCCGTCGCCGGACGGCCGCCCGCGCTTCGTGCTCGAGGTGAAGCCGTCGACCAGGCAGCTCGTGGTCGGCCCGAAGGAGGCGCTCGCCGTCGCCCGGCTGGCCGGCACCCGCGTCTCGCACGCGGGCGCCGCGCATCCGGGACTGCACGCCGGGCTCGACGTCGAGGTGCAGATCCGCGCGCACGCCGACCCCGTGCCCGCCCGTGCCCGGATGGAGGGCGACGAGCTGGTCATCGACCCGGTCGAGCCGCTCAGCGGCGTCGCGACCGGGCAGTCGGCGGTGCTGTACCTCGGCACGAGGGTGCTCGGGCAGTGCACGATCGACCGGACGGTGTCGGCCGACACTGTGCCCGCCGACACGGCATTGTCGACCTACGGCTCGGAAGCGGCGGTCGAGGCGACCGCGGCCTGACGCGAGCGGCGTCAGTGCCCGCCGTGCTGCTCGTCGACGACGATGCCGTGCTCGCCGTGCGGCTGCGCGAAGGCGCCCGCGTGGGTGCCGGCGAGCGCCGGGGTCGTGATCGCGGCGACGGCGGCGGCGGAGGTCAGCAGGCCGAGCACCGCGAGCCGGGGCGACGGCTCGTCGCCGGCGCCACGCCGGATGAGCAGGAGTGCGGCCGCCCCGAGCGCGAGCGTCGACTCGGCGAGCAGCGGGGCGAACGGTAGCGTCGAGGCCTCCACCGGCGCGAGCAGCAGCGTGCCCAGCCAGAGGAGCGTCGGCAGGGCGAGCGGGGCGACCACGAGCCCGGCGTGCCAGCGGCTGCCGCGGAGGGCGGCGACGCAGACGGCCACCTGACCGAGGCCGGCGGCGAGCATGGGGACCGCGAGCCACGGCGTGGCCGCGGCGCCCACCGCGAGAGCGATGAGCGCCGCGCCGAGCGCTGCCACGGCACCCCACATCCGGGTCAGCGCTGCCATGCGGGCTAGACCGCCGCGCGTCGCGCCGTGGTCGTGCCGCGGTCGAGGGCGAGGCCGACGCCGAGCAGCACGATCGCCGAGGCGAGGTGGAGGTAGTGGTCCGCCGTGTTGAGGGCCAGGATGTTGAGCGCGGTGTCGGCGATGAAGAAGCCGATGATGCCGAGCAGCAGGTAGACCGCGCCGACCGTGGTGTTCGTGCCCTTCGCGGCGGGGGTGCTGCGCAGGCCGGCCGCGAGCAGCGCCGCGCCGATCAGCAGGTGGGCGATGTTGTGCAGGTGGTTGACCTGGAACACGCCGAGCAGCAGGCCGCCTTCTTGGCCGACGAAGTTGCCGCCGGCGACGAAGAGGCCGAGCACGCCGACGAGCAGGTAGACGGCGCCGAAGATCGTGGCGACGAGTCGGTTGGGGGACTGGGTCATGACTCCTCCTTCTGCGTGGGCCGTTTCCGGCCTGTGCGCCGCGGTGGCGCACGGGGTGTCGACCAGGGGTTCGGAACCGAGGTCGACTCGGATTGGCCCTCGGGGTACAGGATCGCTGTCGGTAGGCGCGTGCACAATGGGGGCATGGTGGGAATCGAGGGTGAGACCCTCAGCGACGCGAACGCCCGAGCGCAGCAGCTGCGCAACCGGATCGAGGAGGCGAGCGCGGCGTACTACGACCGCGACGCGTCGATCATGGACGACGCCTCCTACGACGCGCTCGTGCGCGAGCTCGACGAGCTGGAGCGCGCGCATCCCGAGCTGCAGAGCCAGGACTCGCCGACGCAGACGGTGCAGGGCGGCGCCGGCGGCGGCCTGCCGACCATCGAGCACCGCGAGCGGATGCTGAGCCTCGACAACGTCTTCTCGATCGAGGAGCTGCGCGAGTGGTGCGCGAAGGCCGAGTCGGCCGCAGGCAGGCGGGTCGCGTGGCTCACCGAGCTGAAGATCGACGGCCTCGCGATCGCCTTGCGCTACGAGCACGGCGTGCTCACTTCGGCCGCGACGCGCGGCGACGGCCGCGTCGGCGAGGTGGTCACGCCCAACGCCGTGCGCGTCCCAGGCGTGCCGGAGCGCCTGGCCGGCACCGGGCATCCGCCGCTCGTCGAGGTGCGCGGGGAGGTCTTCATCCCCGTCGAGGCGTTCGAGCGGCTGAACGCCCTGCAGGCGGAGCTGCGCGGGCGGTCGGTCGAGGAGGACCGCGCCAAGTGGGAGCGCCGGCCGGCGGCGACGCGCGGCGAGTTCGACGAGGCGAAGGCGGCCGATCGGGCGGCCAAGCGCTTCCCGGCGTTCGCGAACCCCCGCAACGCGGCCTCCGGCGGGCTCCGGCAGCAGCTCGAGAAGAAGAGCGGCCTCGAGCGGGAGGCGGGTGAGGAGCGCATCGCGGCGCTCGCGATGTACGTGCACGGGTTCGGCGCCTGGCCCGACCCGCCGGTCGCCGCGCAGAGCGAGGTCTACGACCTGCTCGCGTCGTGGGGGCTGCCCACCAGCCCGCACGTCGAGGTGCTGCACGGCGCCGACGAGGTGGTCGCCTACGTCGAGCGGTTCGGCGAGCGACGGCACTCCGTCGAGCACCAGCTCGACGGCATCGTCGTCAAGGTCGACGAGCTCGCGCTGCACGACGAGCTCGGCATGACGAGCCGCGCGCCGCGATGGGCGATCGCGTACAAGTACCCGCCCGAGGAGGTGCACACGAAGCTCCTCGACATCGTCGTGAGCGTCGGGCGCACCGGCAGGGCGACCCCGTACGCGAACATGGAGCCGGTGCAGGTGGCCGGGTCGGTCGTCCGGCAGGCGACGCTCCACAACCAGGACGTCGTGCGCGTCAAGGGCGTGCTCATCGGCGACACGGTGGTGCTGCGCAAGGCGGGCGACGTCATCCCAGAGGTGCTCGGGCCCGTCGTCGAGCTGCGCGACGGCAGCGAGCGCGAGTTCGTCATGCCGGAGCACTGCCCGGAGTGCGGCACGACGCTGCGGCCGATGAAGGAGGGCGATGTCGACCTGCGGTGCCCGAACGCGAAGGACTGCCCCGCCCAGGTGCGCGGCCGCGTCGAGCACATCGGCAGCCGCGGCGCGCTCGACATCGAGGCGCTCGGCGAGGTCACCGCGGCGGCGCTCACGCAGCCCAGCGTGCCCGCCGAGCCGCCGCTGCCGACCGAGGCCGGGCTGTTCGCGCTCACGCTCGACGCGCTCGTGCCGATCGAGGTGGTCGTCCGCGACGCCGAGACCGGGCAGCCGAAGCTCGACGATGCGGGGGAGCCGGTCGTGCGGCGGCCGTTCCAGCGCCTCGCCACCGCGGCGGAGCGCAAGGCCGGGGCCGATGGCCCCCAGCCCTCGAAGCAGGCCGAGACGCTGCTCGCCGAGCTCGAGCGGGCGAAGACCAAGGACCTCTGGCGCCAGCTCGTCTCCCTCAACATCCGGCACGTCGGCCCGGTCGCCGCGCGAGCGCTCGCCGACTGGTTCGGCTCGCTCGCGGCGATCGAGGCGGCGACGCCCGAGGAGCTCGCGCATGTCGAGGGGGTCGGGCCGATCATCGCCGACGCGGTGACCGAGTGGCTCGCCGTCGACTGGCACCGCGAGATCGTGCAGGCGTGGCGGGATGCCGGGGTGCGGTTCGCGACGCCCGGTCATCCCGGTCCCGGCGCGGCGGGGGAGCGCGGCGGGGTGCTCGCCGGCCTCACGGTGGTCGCGACGGGCACGCTCGAGGGCTACACCCGCGAGGGCGCGCAGGAGGCGATCATCGCGGCGGGCGGCAAGGCGGCATCGAGCGTGTCGAAGAAGACGCACTTCGTCGCCGCCGGCCCGGGCGCCGGGTCGAAGCTCGGCAAGGCCGAGGAGCTCGGCATCCGCATCCTCGACGCGGCGCAGTTCCGCGTGCTGGTCGAGCAGGGGCCGGATGCGCTGCCGGCGCTCGAGCAGGGAGCCGACGCCTGATGGACGCGATCGCGGTCCTCACCGAGGCCTTCTCGCGCATCCCCGACGAGGCTCGCCGCGCCGTGCGAGGGCTCGCGCCCGCGCAGCTCGTCGCGGCTCCGGCCGAGGGGGCGAACCCCATCGGCTGGCTCGTCTGGCACCTCGCCCGCGGCCAGGACGCCCAGATCGCCGCCGTCGCCGGCACCGAGCAGGTCTACGTCGCGGACGGCTGGGCGGCGCGGTTCGGGCTCGACGCCGACCCGGGCGACACCGGCTACGGGCATAGCCCGATCGAGGTGCGTGCGGTGCAGCCGGAGGCCGCCGAGGCGCTGCTCGACTACCTCGACGCCGTGCACGCCGCGACGCTGCGCTTCCTCGCGACCCTCACCGAGGCCGACCTCGACCGCGTCGTCGACGACGCGTGGGATCCGCCCGTCACGCTCGGCGTGCGGCTCGTCAGCATCGTCGACGACGACGTGCAGCACGCCGGCCAGGCGGCGTACGCCCGAGGGCTGCTCGGCGCGTGATCGACCGGCTCGCGATCGAGGGCTACCGATCGATCCGCTCGCTCGTCGTCGATCTCGGGCCGCTGAGCGTCGTCACCGGCCGCAACGGCACCGGCAAGTCGAGCCTCTACCGGGCGCTGCGGCTGCTCGCGGCGGCGGGGCAGGCGCGGGCGGTCGCGG
>JBAZPY010000088.1:0-6217 GCA_041645515.1 Agrococcus sp. | reverse complement strand
TGCAGCGACACGAAGAGCACCGTGATGACGCCGCCGACGACCGCCGCGACCACGATGAGCAGCACGTACCAGGCGACGCTCCGCACGCGCTGCGCGAGCTCGAGCCCGATCACGACGCCGAGCATCCGCAGCCAGCCGCTCACAGCGCCCCTCCGGCGAGTCCCAGGTAGGTGCGCTCGATGTCGCCGACGGCGGGTGCGAAGTGCGTGATGGCGACGCCGGCGCCGACGAGCCGCGCGAGCACCTCCGCCGCGTGCTCGTCGCGGTCGAGCGCGACGTAGGCGATGTCGCCCTCGATGCGCACCCGGTCGAACGCGACGCCGAGATGCGCGAGCTGGTAGCTCAGGGCGCGCGGGTCGAGGGCGCGGATGCGCCACTCCCGCGCCGCCTGCCGGGCGAGCACGAGCCGCTCGCCGCCGACGACCTCGCCCCGGTCGACGAAGACGGCGTCGTCGGCCATCTCGTCGAGCTCGCCGAGGTCGTGGCTCGAGATCAGCACGGTGCCGCCACCGGCCGCGAAGCCGCGCAGCAGGCCGCGCAGCTCGAGCCGCGAGGTGGGGTCGAGGCCGGCGGCGGGCTCGTCGAGCAGCAGCACGCTGGGACGGTGCACGAGGGCCCGCACGAGGCCGAGCCGCTGCTGCTGCCCGCGCGAGAGCACCCGGCTCGGGCGCTTCGCGAGCTCCTCGAGCCGTGCATCGACGATGAGCTCGGCGGCGCGCTCGCGGGCCGCCTGGCGCGGGAGGCCGTGCAGCCGCCCCACCGTCGTGAGGATCTGCAGCGGCGTCAGCGTGCGCCACGTGCCCAGCACATCCGGCATCCATCCCATCGCCCGCCGCACGGCGCGCGGGTCGCGCACCGGGTCGGCGCCGTCGATGCGGATGCTGCCCGCGTCGGGCGCGAGCAGCGAGGCGAGCATGAGCAGCAGCGTCGTCTTGCCCGCGCCGTTCGGGCCGATGAGGGCGGTGACCCGGCCGGGCTTGGCGTGGAAGGTCATCTCGCGCACCGCGTGCACGTTGCCGAAGCTGCGATGCACGTGCTCGACGACGATCCCCTTCTCGTCGAGGCCGGGCGCCGGCTGGTCGGCGGCGAGCGGATCGACGAAGACGGGCGGGACGGATGCCGGGATCGGCTCGGGCCGCCCGTCCTCGGGCCGGGTCATCGCTGCCTGCGCTGCATGGCTCGATCCTGACCGGTGCGGCGCGCGAACGCGAGCGGCGCACGCAGGATCATCCTGATGGATGAGCCGGTCTCACATCTGCGCCGGGGAACCGCATCGGCGATATGTAACATATTACTCATGGGACTCTTCGACGACCTGATCCTGCTCGACGCAGAGCAGGTGCGCGCGGGCATCTCGATGCGCGACGCGATCGAGGCGGTGCAGGCCTCGCTCCGGGGAGGCTTCGACCCGGACGACGACCCCGCGCGAGCGATCGTCGACGTGCGGGGCGGGCAGCTGCTCCTCATGCCCGCCGACCTCGGCCGCTTCGCCGGGCAGAAGCTCGGGATGGTCGCGCCCGGCAACCCCGCGCGAGGCCTCGAGCGCATCCAGGCCGTCTACGTGCTGCTCGACGCCGAGACGCTCTCCCCCGTCGCGCTGCTCGACGGCACCGAGCTCACGAGCATCCGCACCCCCGCCGTCTCGGCCGCCGCCGTCGACGCGGTGGCGCGCCCGGATGCCGCGCGACTGGTCGTGCTGGGCTCCGGCCCGCAGGCGGTGCGGCACGTCGAGGCGATGGCCGCCGTCCGACCCATCCGTGACGCGGTCCTCGTCGGCCGGGACCGGGACCGCACCGCGCGCGCAGTGGACGCCGCGAGCGGCTTCGGCGTCGCGGTGCGCGCGGGCGCACCCGCCGACGTCGAGGGCGCCGATCTCATCGTGTGCGCGACGACCGCCCGGGAGCCGCTCTTCGACGACCGGCTCGTGAGCGACACAGCGACGGTCGTCGCGATCGGCTCGCACGAGGCCGATGCCCGCGAGCTGCCCGGGCCGCTCCTCGGCCGCTCCCAGGTCGTCGTCGAGACCCGGCGGGTCGCGACGACCGAGGCGGGAGACGTCATCATGGCGATCGCCGAGGGGCACGTCGATCCGGCGGACCTCGTGACGCTGCGGCAGGTCATCGTCGGCGAGGTCGCCGCCGCGAGCGACCGGCCACGCATCATCAAGACCTGCGGCATGGGCTGGCAGGATCTGGCCGTCGCATCGCTGCTGGGAGGCGCCCGATGAGGTTCGAGACCGAGGACTGGCACACGGCGGGCGAGCCGTTCCGCATCGTGACGAGCGTCGACACGACCGGAGCGACCGTCGCGGAGCGCCGCGTGCACGCCATCGCAGGACCGCCGGATGCGGCACGGCGGTTCCTCTGCCTCGAGCCCCGCGGCCACGACGACATGTACGGCGGGTTCATCACCCCGCCGGACGACGCGGGCGCCGACCTCGGTGTGCTCTTCTGGCACAAGGACGGCTTCTCGACCGCGTGCGGCCACGGCACCATCGCGCTCGGCGCCTGGGCGGTCGAGACGGGGCTGATCGCGGCGCCCGACGACGGCGAGGCGGTCGTCACGATCGACGTGCCGAGCGGGCGCGTGCAGGCGGTCGTGCACCGCGAGGCCGGACGCACCGTGGAGGTCGTGTTCCGCAACGTCGAGTCGCGGATCCTCGCGCGGGACGTGCCGCTCACGACGAGCCGCGGCGACGTCGTCGTCGACCTCGTCTTCGGCGGCGCCGTCTACGCGACGCTCCCCGCCTCCGCGGTCGGGCTGGCGGTGGAACCGCGGCACACCGCGGACCTCATCGCGATCGGCCGCGAGATCAAGTGGGCGATGGACGGCCACCCGGCCGCGCAGCTCGACGACGACCGGCTGTCGGGCGTGTACGGCACGATCCTCGTCGACGACCTCGGCCGGGATGCGGCGGGGCCGCACCAGCGGAACGTGACGGTCTTCGCCGACGGCGAGGTGGACCGCAGCCCGTGCGGCTCGGGCACGGCCGCTCGAGTCGCGCTGCTGCACGCCCGTGGCGAGCTCGCCGAGGGCGAGGTGCTCACGCACGACTCGATCATCGGCACCCGCTTCAGCGCGCGCGTCGCTGAGACGACGCGTGACGGCGTGATCCCGGAGGTGACCGGGATGGCCTACCGCCTGGGGTCGAGCACCTTCGAGCTCGACCCGCGCGATCCGCTCGCCGCCGGTTTCAGCCTGCGCTGAGCCCGGCGACCGGCGCCGACCGCCTCAGAAGGAGCCGGCGAGGCTGCCCCACTGGGACGACAGCCCCGCCTCGCTCCGTCGCTGCGGCACGCCCCACGGGTTGTCGTCGCGGAGCGGTGCAGGCAGCAGCGCCTGCGGCGCGTCCTGGTAGGCGACACCGCGCAGGAAGCGCGTGATCGCGGCCGTGCCCACGCTGGTCGCATCCGTCGTCGTGGCCGGGTACGGCCCGCCGTGCTGCATGGCGCTCGTCACCGAGACGCCGGTCGGCCAGCCGCCGAAGAGCACCCGGCCGCTCGTCTCGGACAGCGCTTCGACGAGCGGCCGCACCGCATCCGCCTCGCCGTCGGTCGCGTGCAGCGTCGACGTGAGGTTGCCGGGGAAGAGCCGCTCGTGGAGCGCGGGCAGCGCGTCGAGCGAGTCGTAGCGGACGATGACGGACAGCGGCCCGAAGGACTCCTCGAGCAGCGCCTCGCCCGCGGCGTCGAGGTCGTCCGCCGAGACCTCGACGATCGTCGGGGTCGCCCAGCGCTGCTCGTCGTCGTCGACGCGCACCGCGCCCTCGGCGAGCACCCGCACGCCCCGCGCGGCGAGCACCTCGGCGCGGCGCGCCTCGAACGAGCGGCCGATGCCGGGGTTGAGCAGGCGGTGCTCCGGCACGCCGCTCGCGGCGGCGGGCACGTCGCCGAGGTCCGCCTCGGCCGGCACGAAGAGGAAGCCCGGCTTCGTGCAGAGCTGGCCCGCCGACCCGGCGACCGACGCGACGAAGCCGCGCACGAGGCCGGTCTCGGCCTCGATGGCGCCGGCGGTGGCGTAGGCGGGGTTCACGGAGCCGAGCTCGCCGAAGAAGGGGATGGGCCGCGGCCGGGCGGCGGCGATGTCGGCGAGCATCCGCCCCACGCGACCGGACCCGGTGAACGCCGCGGCACGGAGGCTCGGGTGCTCGAGCATGGCGGTGCCGTTGGCCTGGCCCTCGATGAGCTGGAAGACGCCGTCCGGCATGCCGGCCTGCGCGAGCGCGTCGGCGACGACCTCGGCCGTGGCGCGGGAGAGCTCGGGGTGGCCGGAGTGGGCCTTCACGATCACCGGGCAGCCCGCGGCGAGGGCCGCCGCCGAGTCGCCGCCGGCGACCGAGAACGCGAAGGGGAAGTTCGATGCCGCGAAGTTCAGCACGGGACCGACGGGCTCGAGCACGCGCCGCACATCCGGGCGCGGTCCGATCACGTAGGACGGATCGGGCGCGTCGATGCGCGCGTCGAGGTACGTGCCGTCGACGATCGCCTCCGCGAACAGGCGCAGCTGGTTGGACGTGCGACGGACCTCGCCCGTCAGCCGTGCCTCGGCGAGGCCGGTCTCGCGCATCGCGATCGCGATCAGCGAGGGCGCCGCCGCGTCGAGGGCGTCGGCGACGGCGACCAGGGCGGCCGCGCGATCGCGCGGAGCGGTCGCCGCGAACGGCCTGGCGGCATGCTCGGCGCGCTCGGCGACGGCGTCGATGTCGATCTCGGTCATGAAGATTCCCTCGTGTCGGTTCAGAACTCGAAGCCGTGCGGGAACGGGTCCGACGGATCGAGCAGGTAGGTGCCCATCCCCGTCACCCACGCCCGGCCGGCGATGGTCGGCACGACCGCTTCGCGATCGCCGACCGTGGTGGTGCGCAGCAGCCGGCCGGTGAACTCGGTGCCGATGAACGACTCGTTGACGAAGTCGGTCTCGAGCGCGAGCTCGCCGCGCGCGTGCAGCTCCGCCATCCGCGCGCTCGTGCCGGTGCCGCAGGGCGAGCGGTCGAACCAGCCCGGGTGGATCGCCATCGCGTGCCGTGACCGCACAGCGTCGGAGCCGGGCGCGATGAACTCGACGTGGTGCACGTGGTTCGAACCGGCGAGCGTCGGATGCGTCGGCGGGGCCTGGTCGTTGATCGCATCCATGATGGCGAGCCCGCACGCCAGGATGTCGTCCTGCCGCGCGCGGTCGAAGGGCAGCCCGACATCGTCGAGGTCGACGAGCGCGTAGAAGTTGCCGCCCCACGCGATCGAGTAGGGCACGGCGCCGAATCCCGGCACCTCGATCTCGGCGTCGAGCCGCTCGACGAACGAGGGGACGTTCTCGATGGTCACGCGCTTCGCCGCGCCGTCCTCGACCTCCACGCGCGCGACGACGACGCCCGCGGGGACGTCGAGCCGGATCTCGGTGACGGGCTCCGTCACCTCGACCATCCCCGTCTCGACGAGCACGGTCGCGACGCCGATGGTGCCGTGGCCGCACATCGGCAGGAAGCCGGAGGCCTCGATGTAGACGACGCCCCAGTCGCAGTCGGCGCGGGTCGACGGCTGCAGGATGGCGCCCGACATCGCGGCGTGGCCGCGCGGCTCGTGCATGAGCAGGCCGCGCAGCCCGTCGAGGTGCTCGATGGCGTGGAGCCGCCGCTCGTTCGCGGTGGCGCCGGGGATGACCCCGACGCCACCGGTCACGACGCGCGTCGGCATCCCCTCGGTGTGGGAGTCGACCGCCTGGAAGGCGCGGCTGGCCCGCATCAGCGTCCGCGGATGGCCGCGAGGGCCCGCTCGGTGTCGGCAGTGACCTGCGCGCGCTGCTCGGCGGAGAGCTCGCCGCGAGGCGGCCGGGTCGGGCCGCCGTAGGAGTTGCCGCAGATGTCCATCGAGAGCTTGATCGCCTGCACGAACTCGGTCTTCGAGTCCCAGCGGAAGACCGGCACGAGGTGCTCGTACAGCGCCTTCGCCTCCTGCCACTTGCCGGCCACCAGCAGATCGTAGAGCTCGACGGCCTCCTTCGGGAAGGCGTTGGGGTAGCCCGCGAACCAGCCGACCGCGCCGTTGATCATCATCTCGAGGAGCACGTCGTCCGCGCCCGCGATGACGTCGATGTCGCACAGCTCGCGGATCTCGTAGACACGGCGGACGTCTCCTGAGAACTCCTTGATGGCCACGACCTCGGGGATCTCGGCCAGCTTCGCGACGAGTGCGGGCGTCAGGTCGACCTTCGTGTCGAACGG
>JBAZPY010000087.1:0-6262 GCA_041645515.1 Agrococcus sp. | reverse complement strand
GCCGTGCCCCTCGGTGGCCGCGTGCACGGCGGCGACGAAGTCTTCCGAGCGGTAGTCGACCGCCACCTCGGCGCCGAGCATCTGCACGAGCTGGTGGTGCCGCGCTCTGGCCGTCGCCGCCACCCGGTAGCCGCGCGCCGTGAGCATCTGCACCGCCATCGTGCCGATGCCGCCGCTCGCGCCGTGCACGAGCGCCATGCTGTCCATCGTCGCCGGAGCCGTGTCACGGATGCTGGTCCAGACCGTGCACACCGCCTCGGGCAGCAGGGCCGCCGCCTCCAGGTCGATCCCGCGCGGCACCGGCAGCAGCTGCGCGGCGGGAACCGCGACCTGCTCGGCGTAGCCGCCGCCGCCCAGCAGCGCGCACACCTCGTCGCCGACCGCCCAGCCCTCGACGCCGTCGCCGATGCGCACGATCGTGCCCGAGCACTCGAGCCCGATGATCTCTGGCTCCCCCGGCGGCGGCGGGTAGTGGCCAGCCGCCTGCATCACGTCGGCCCGGTTGACGGCGGTGGCGACGATGTCGACGATCACCTCGCCGTGCCCCGCGACCGGGTCGGCCGCATCCATCCATTCCAGCGGAGCCCCCGGCTCCCGCTGCAGCATCGCCTTCACCGTCGCTCCCATCGTGGTCGGTCCTTCCACCCTAGGAGCCCATCCGTGGCGCGGGCTGGGTCAGTCCGCGAGCACCTCATCGATCGTCGTGGTCGTCGCGAAGCGTGCCCAAGCCGTCGTGCAGGGCGAGCGGATGCGTCGCGGTCGCGTCGAGCACGACCTGGGCGCGAGATGACGCCACGTCGCGCGCTGCCGCCCGATGGGTGCATCGATGATGCATGCCGGACCGGAGGAGGACGTGCTGCTGCACGTGATCGCCGGCTCAGGGGCGCTGCGCTCTGGTGAGGGCGAGCTCATCGCGGGCGCCGACGGCCTCCGCTACCTCTCGGTGCACCGCCGGAAGCCGGGGCTGCGGGAGGGCCGGCGGCCCTGAGCAGCAGCGCCGAACCGAGCGCGAGGCCGAGGGCGACGCCGACGATGTCGGCCACCGCATCCCACGGGTCGCCCGCGCGCCCGGGCAGCAGGAAGTGCTGCACGAGCTCCGACGCGACGGCGTGCGCGATCAGCAGCGGCGCCAGCACCACCGGCCGGAGCCCGGCGAGCAGGCCGAGGAGCGCCGGCGCGAAGAACACGCCCGCGTGCACGACCTTGTCGAGGCCCGGCGTGCCACCGCCCTGTGGCGGGTTGGGCCAGTAGAGCGCGAGCAGCTGCACGAGGACGGCGAGCGCGAAGAGCGCGCTCCACGCGCGCCGATCCTGCAGCCACCTCATGCGTCGATCGTCGCATCTCCGCGAGCCGGCCCGGCGATGGACTCAGTAGATGTCGGGCCCGAGGCTCCTCCGCAGGCTGCTCAACGCGTCCAGCGGCCGCAGCGCAGGCAGACGCTTCACCTTGTAGTCAATGCCGGTCTCCTCGCGGATCAGCGTCACGAACTCGTCCGTCAGCATCCCCTCCGACTGCAGCTGGGCGAGGCCGACGTCGAAGCTCTCGTTGCCCTCCACGAAGACCGGCCCCTCGGGGGTCGATGCGACGTCCCAGCCGATGTACCGGTTGGCCCCGGCATGCGCGGCGAAGGCGCGGGCCAGCTCGAGCACCTCGGGCCAGTGCGGCATCGTCCGACCGGCGAAGGCGATCCCCGAGTCGGGGTGACGGTCGATGGGCGCGAGCGAGTACGTGGGCTTCTGTGCGCCCACGTCGCCGAAGCGCCCCGTCACGGGGTCGATCTGCACAGCGACGCCGGCGCCGGCCGAATACCCGTCGGTCTGGTTCGCGGCGCGCCCGATGCGCAGGGTGGCGATGGGGACGTCCACGTCGCCGTTGCGATGCCGGAAGGTCACCAGCCGAAGAGAGTTGAGCGAGCTGGCATTGAGCGCATCGACGTCGGGATGCTGGACGATGCGCTCCTGGATCAACCAGACGCGTCCCGACGTGAGCAGCTCATCGGCCGTCTGACCGAGCGGAGCGCGCTGCCCGTTCGACAGCAGGAGGTCTTCGCCGTCGATCCCCGTCATGACGCGCACACCGATCCCCCGTTCCGCGTCGAGCATCTTCAGGATGAGCTGCTGCCCGGCGGTGAGCCGCGCGCGGAGGAAGTCCGAGATCTGCTCGGGCGTGCTCAGGACGGGGCGGTCGCCGACGTGCTCGGTCGCCGCGGTGACGGCCAGGGTGCGGGGCACGGGGAGCCCGGCGCCACGGAAATGGTTCTCGAAGGCCAGCTTGTCGGTGAGCAGCTCGATCTCGAGGTTCAACGGCTTGAACAGGGGCTCGGCCCGGGGACCGGAGAGGTAGCGCAGCGCCTCGCGGCGGCCCCGTCCCTTCCGGTAGAGGTGGTACGCCCGGTAGTCGTTCGGCGTGACCATGAGCCGCGCGCCCCAGTTGAGCTGCTCCCAGAGCTGCACCAGCGGCGCCTTCGCATCCCGTGTGCGAACGGGGGTCAGCATGCCGAGCATGGCGCTCCTCCTGCCGGTCGACGACGAAGCCTCTGCAAGGTAACAGCGTTCTCGGAGTCCTGTTCGTCTCTTGGGCAACCGTTTGGGGCGCGCCGACGGATCGTTGCGCCGACGCCCGACGCTTGCGCGCCGGCGGCGCTAGATTCGCGATCGTGAGCGCCGTCGCCCCTTCTGCCGTCATCCTGATCCGCGCGCTGCGGTTCCAGCCGAATCCCGCGACTGCCGCCGACAACGCGTTCCAGTCGGAGGCGCTCGCGCCTCCCGCGACGATCGCCGCCCGGGCGCTCGCCGAGATGGACGCCGTCGCCGACGCCCTCCGAGCCGCCGGCGTCGCCGTGCACGTGTTCGAGGACGAGGATCACACCCGTCCCGACAGCGTCTTCCCCAACAACTGGCTCTCCACGCACGCGGGCGGGGCCGTCGCGGTGTACCCGATGTACGCATCCAACCGCCGCCATGAGCGCCGCTCCGACGTGCTCGAGATGCTGAAGTCGAGCTACCGGGTGCAGACGATCATCGACTACTCGGGGCTGGAGGCCGACGGCATCTTCCTCGAGGGCACGGGCGCGATGGTGCTCGACCACGTCTCGCGCGTCGCCTACATGGCCCGCAGCCACCGCGCCGACACGCACGTGCTCGAGCGGTTCTGCACCGACTTCGGCTACGAGCCGATGGTCTTCGACGCGGTCGACGCCGACGGCGTGCCGGTGTACCACACCAACGTGATCGCCTGCATCGGCACCGACGTAGCGCTCTTCGCGCTCGAGATGATCCCGGATGCGCGGCGACGGCAGGAGGTGCGCGAGCGGCTGAGCGCGTGCGGCCGCACCATCATCGAGCTCACCGAGGCGCAGGTGCGGGAGTTCGCCGGCAACGCGGTCGAGCTGTCGGGCCGCTGGCCCGACGGCCGCCGGCGCACGATCATGGCGATGTCGGCGCGGGCCCGGCGCTCGTTGACGCCGGCGCAAGTGGCGGTGATCGAGGAGTCGTGCGAGATCGTCGCCGTCGACATCCCGACGATCGAGCTCGCGGGCGGCTCCGTCCGCTGCATGATCGCGGGCGTGCACCTCGACCCGCGACCGGCGCGCGAGCCGGAGCTCACGGATGCGGTCGGCGCGATCGCCGACGAGCCGGCGTCGATCGACGGCGTGGAGGCGGCGTCGGAGCTCGCGCTCGTCGAGTAGCGCGGTGCGTGTGGACTGCCGCGCATCGCAGGCGGACCGGCGTCAGCCGTTCCCGTCGCCGGCGTACATGCGCATCCGCACCTCGCGGGCGCCCTGCATGTGATGCTCGGCGATCTCCCGCGCGCGCAGCGCGTCGCGGGCATCGATCGCGTCGAGCAGCGCCTCGTGCTCCTCGAGCACCGCGGCCCAGCGCTCGTCGCCCTCGAGCGTCGTCGTCGGGTATCGCACGAGGTGCACGTTCAGCCGGTGCAGCAGGTCGATGAGCGTAGGGCTGTGGCTCGCGGCCCAGATCGCCTCGTGGAACTGCCGGTTCGCGACAGCTCGCTCGCGCGGCTCGGCGCCGGTCGCGGCCATCGTCGCCTGCGCGGCGCGCAGCCGCCGCCGGTCGAGCTCCGTCGCCCGCTCCGCCGCCGCGCGCGCGGCCGCCCCTTCTAGGGTGATGCGCACGTCGTAGATGTCGATGATCTCCTCGGGGCTCGTCTCGCGCACCTGCACGCCCCGCGGCAGCCGCTCGACGAGCGCCTCGATCTCGAGCCGGTGGAGCGCCTCCCTGATGGGCGTG
The DNA here is from genome assembly GCA_041645515.1 of Agrococcus sp. GTDB lineage: Bacteria > Actinomycetota > Actinomycetes > Actinomycetales > Microbacteriaceae > Agrococcus. The sequence goes on along the minus strand of JBAZPY010000087.1, from coordinate 2,012 downwards.
CGCGACGTGCCGAACTCCGCCGCGAGCCTGTTCTCCGACAGGGTCTCCCCCGGCTTGATGCGCCCGGCGACGATCGCGTCGCGAATCGCGTCGTACACGCTCGTCACCATGGCGCACCTCCGTCTGCTGAATCTAGCGGGCTCCCGCCGTCGCGGCGGCCGCACCGGCACGTCGGCCGAACACCATGCCGGCGGCGAGGCCGGAGCCGCCGGGGTAGTTGCCGGAGAAGAGTCCGCCGAGCATCTCGCCGCAGGCGTAGAGCCCCTCGATCGCGGTGCCGTCCTCCCGCAGCACGCGCCCATCCAGATCGCCCTTGACGCCGCCGAACGTGAACGTGATGCCGCACGTGACGGGGTAGGCGTAGAACGGCCCCGCCTCGATCGGCGACGCCCAGTTCGACTTCGGCGGCTCGACGCGCGCCGCGCGGCCGTCCTTGACGGTGGGGTCGAACGGCACGTCGCGGTCGATGGATGCGTTGAACGCGTCGACCGTCGAGGCGAGCGCCGCGCGGTCCACCCCCATCGCGTCGGCCAGGCCCTCGATGGAGCCGGCGACGTGCACGCCGATGCCGGGCATGTCGTACTCCTCGGTGCGGAGCATGGGCCGCAGCGTCGCGTCGAAGAGCTGCCAGGCGATCGAGCCGGGCTGCTTGAGGATCTCGCGGCCGTACTTCGCGTAGGTGTAGTTGCGGAAGTCGGCGCCCTCGTCGAGGAAGCGCTGCCCGTCGCGATTGACGATGATGCCGAGCGGGTACGACTGGCGCGTGAGGCGGTTCGTCAGCTCGCGGTTCGACTCGTTGTGCTCGGCACCCGCGTCCCACTGCACCGAGTGGCAGGTCGACCAGTCGCCGCCCTTCGCGGCACCGATCTCGAGCGCGGCGTCGAGCATGTCGCCGACGTTGTACGGCGTGCCGCGCACCTTGGCGTTGGCCCAGCCCTGACCGAGGTGCTGCTCCCGCCACTCGGGGCTCGACTCGAAGCCGCCCGCCGCCAGGATGACGCTCTCGGCGCGGAGCTCGAGCTCGGCGCCGTCGTCGTCCGTCGCACGCACGCCGACGACCCGATCGCCCTCGACGATGAGGGACCGAGCCCGGGTGCCGTACCGCACCTCGGTGCCCATCCGCTCAGCCACCGCGGTGTGGTCGGCGATCAGGCCCTCGCCGCCGCCGACGTTGCCCACGTGCAGGCCGCCCCAGAAGAGGTAGGTTCCGTCGGCGCGGTCGTAGGCCTGGCGCTCGTACATGAGCCGGTACTTGAGGCCGAGGCCGTGCAGCCAGCGCACCGCATCCGCCGTCTCGGTCACCAGCACCTGCGCCATGTCGCGGTCGGTCTTGCCGTCGGTCACCTTGATGAGGTCGGCGAGGTACTCCTCCGACGAGTACGGCGGCACCTCGGTCACCGCGTGCCGGTCGTCGGGCTCGACGATGTCGCGGAGGTCGTCGAGGCCCGCGTGGTTCATGCGGGTCGCGCCGGCCGTGTAGAAGCTGTTGCCACCGGCCATGTCCCGCCGGCCGCGCTCGAGCAGCACGACGCTGCGGCCGCGCTCAGCTGCGGCGTGCGCGGCCGCGAAGCCGGCGTTGCCGCCCCCCACGACGATCACGTCATGGCTGGTGGATGTGGTCATCTCGAGTCCTCTCGGCCGGTGCTGGCCCTATTGTATACAGATGTATGCGCAGGCGTCGAGCCCTACCGGACGGACGCCGCGTCCCGCTCGGCCTCGTCCGCCGCCACGGCGTCGCGCAGGGTCCGACGGCGCCGCCGGCCCACGCCGACGAGCGGCGGCAGCACGAGCAGCAGGAGCACGACGAGCCACAGCCCGACCGTCAGCGGGCTGGAGATCAGCACCGCCGGATCGCCCTCCGAGAGTGTCATCGCCCGACGCAGCTGCGCCTCCATGAGCGGGCCGAGGATCAGCCCGACGACCGCCGGGGCGACCGGGATGTCCGCCAGCCGGAGCAGCATGCCGAACGCACCGAGCACCACCAGGATCACGACATCCCACACCGAGCCGCC
>JBAZPY010000086.1:0-6279 GCA_041645515.1 Agrococcus sp. | reverse complement strand
GCGGCGATCGCCGCCTCGAGCTCGGCGCGCGTCACCGGATCGGGATCGCCGGCCGCCCAGGCGCGCGCGGTGGCGAGCAGGTCGGCCGTCATGCCTGCTGGCCGATCGCCGCCACCACGTCGGCGAGCAGCCGGCCGAGGCGGCCCTCGGCCTCGCGGCCGGCCTCGATGACCTCCTCGTGCGACAGCGGCGTCGTCTGGATGCCCGCCGCGAGGTTCGTGATCAGGCTGAGGCCGAGCACCTCCATGCCGGCCTCGCGCGCGGCGATCGCCTCGAGCGCGGTCGACATGCCGCAGATGTGGCCGCCGATCGCCTTCGCCATCTGCACCTCGGCGGGCGTCTCGTAGTGCGGCCCGCGGAACTGCACGTACACGCCCTCGTCGAGCGACCCATCCACCGACCGCGCGATGTCGCGCAGCCGCGGGGCGTAGAGGTCGGTGAGGTCGACGAAGGTCGCGCCCTCGAGCGGCGAGTCGGCCGTGAGGTTGATGTGGTCGCTGATGAGCACGGGCTGGCCGGGCGTCCACTGCGGCTTGATGCCGCCGGCGCCGTTCGTGAGCACCATGACGGATGCGCCCGCCGCGGCCGCGGTGCGCACCGAGTGCACGACCCGGCGCACGCCGTGGCCCTCGTAGTAGTGCGTGCGCGCGCCGATCACGAGCGCGCGGCGGCCGTCGTCGGTGAGGATCGAGCGGAGCGTGCCGACGTGGCCCTCGAGCGCCGGCTTCGAGAAGCCGGTGACGTCGGTCGCGGGGATCGTGTGCGTGGTCTCGCCGATGAGGTCCGCGGCCCTCGCCCACCCGGAGCCGAGCGTCAGCGCGATGTCGTGCGACTCGACGCCGGTGATGCGGCGGATGTCGTCGGCGGCCTGCCGGGCGACCTCGCGCGGGTCGCCGTCGTCGAGCGGGTGGGGGCCTGGCTGGTGCGTCATGGCGCCCACTCTAAGCGCGTAGGCTCGGCGATCATGGCCATCGGCGCGACGATCCACACGTTCGACGTGCAGCTCTCCGACGTCGACCGCGGCGTGTACGAGCAGCTCTCCCTCAAGGTGGCGCAGCACGCCTCGGAGACCGTGCCGTTCATGGTGACGCGCGTGCTGGCCATGTGCCTGGAGCACGAGGAGGGCATCGCGTTCGGCTTGGGGCTCTCCGGCGGCGACGAGCCCGCGGTGGTCGTGCGCGACCGCACGGGCGCCCTGGCCGCGTGGATCGAGGTCGGCGCGCCGGAGGCGGAGCGCGTGCACCGCGGCAGCATGGCCGCCGACCGCACCGCCGTCTACACGCACCGCGATCCCGAGCGGGTCGCGGCGCGCTGGGCGGGCAAGCGCATCCACCGCGCCGAGGACGTGCGCCTCGTGTGGTTCGACCCCGGCTTCGTGGACGCGGTCGCGGATGCGGTCGCGCGGCGCACGGCGATGGTCGTCTCGGTGATGGAGGGCGTGCTGTACGCCGAGGTGAACGGCACGACCCTGACGTCGAGCGTGCACGAGCGCCGCGCGGGCTGAGCCCGCCTCCCGGCGAGGCGACGCGTGCGGATGCGCGATGATGGAGCGCGTGAGTGCATTCGAGCGCAAGCAGCGCGTGGTGATCATCGGCGGCGGACCCGGCGGGTACGAGGCGGCGCTCGCGGGAGCGCTGCTCGGCGCCGACGTGACCCTCATCGAGCGGACGGGCGTGGGCGGCAGCGCCATCCTGACCGACGTGGTGCCCTCGAAGTCGCTCATCGCGACGGCGGAGTCGGCGGCGGCGATCCGCGACGCGAGCCAGCTCGGCGTGCAGTTCTCGGTGCGCGGCGACTCCGGCAGGCCGCGCAGGCCCGACGTGGCGGTGAACCTGCGCGCCGTCAACCGCCGGCTGCTGTCGCTCGCCGCGAAGCAGTCGCTCGACATGAAGGCCGACCTCGAGAAGGCGGGCGTCACGATCGTGCAGGGCGAGGGGCGGCTGGACGGCCCCGGCCGCGTGGTCGTCTCGACCGGCAAGCAGGGCGCCGACTTCGACGAGTTCGAGGCCGACACGATCGTCGTCTCGGTCGGCGCGCGGCCGCGCCAGCTGGAGTCGGCGATGCCCGACGGCGAGCGCATCCTCACCTGGACGCAGCTCTACAGCCTCGAGGAGGTGCCCGAGCACCTCATCGTCGTCGGCTCCGGCGTCACGGGCGCCGAGTTCGCGAGCGCCTACAGCCTCATCGGCGCAGAGGTCACGCTCGTCTCCAGCCGCGAGCAGGTGCTGCCGGGCGAGGACACCGACGCCGCGCGCGTCATCGAGGACGTGTTCCTCCGCCAGGGCATGCACGTGCTGTCGAAGTCGCGCGCCCAGCAGGTCGAGCGCACCGAGCACGGCGTCCGCGTGACGCTCACCGACGGCCGCACCGTGGAGGGCTCGCACTGCCTCATGGCGGTCGGCTCCATCCCCAACACCGCCGGCATCGGCCTCGAGGAGGCCGGGATCGAGATGTCCGACTCCGGCACGATCCTCGTGAACCGCGTCGCCCGCACGAACCTGCCGAACGTCTACGCGGTCGGCGACTGCGCCGACGCCCTGCCGCTCGCATCCGTCGCCTCCATGCAGGGGCGCACCGCCATGTTCCACGCGCTCGGCGACGCGGTCGACCCGATCTCGATGCGCACGGTCGCGTCGAACATCTTCACGCAGCCCGAGATCGCGACGGTCGGCTGGTCGCAGCGCGAGATCGAGGAGGGCATCGCGCAGGGCGAGGTCTACCGCATCGACCTCGCGACCAACGCGCGCGCGAAGATGATGGGCATCGAGGACGGCTTCGTGAAGCTCTTCGCCCGCACGGGCTCCGGCACGGTCATCGGCGGCGTCATCGTGGCGCCGAAGGCGTCGGAGCTGATCTTCCCGGTGACGATGGCGATGGAGCACCGCCTCACGGTCGACGACCTCGCGCGCGTCTTCACGGTCTTCCCGTCGCTGACGGTCTCGATCGCCGACGCCGCCCGCGCCATGCACCGCGTCGAGGCCTGACCCGCCGCGCGAGCCGCCCGTGGGCCGCGGTCAGGCGGCGTCGGGGCTGATCGTGACGAGCGTGTGGCCGGAGGGCACCGTCTTGCCGACCGGGGCGTCGATCGCGGTGACCGTGCCGTCGATGGGGGAGGAGAGCGGCTGCTCCATCTTCATCGCCTCGAGCACGACGAGCAGGTCGCCGGCCACGACGCGGTCGCCCTCCGCGACGGCGGCCTTAACGACCGTCGCCTGCATCGGCGAGATGATGGCGCCCGAGCCGATGCCGCCGGCGAGGGCCGCTCGCGTGCGGCGGGGCGCCGGCCCCTTCGCATCCTTCGAGTCGGAGAACAGCCGCTTCGGCATCGAGACGGCGATGCGCTTGCCGTCGGCCTCGACCACGACCGTGCGGCGCGGCTCCGGTCCGCCGAGCTCGCCGGCCTCGCCGGTCCACGGCGGGATGTCGTTCTCGAACTCCGTCTCGATCCACGACGTGTAGACCGAGAACGGCTCGCCGCCGGCCGGCGCGAACGCCGGGTGGTCGACGATCCGTCGGTGGAAGGCCAGCACGGTCGGCAGCCCGTCGACCTCGAACTCGGCGAGCGCGCGGCGGGCGCGGGCGAGCGCCTCGTCGCGGTCGCGGCCGGTGACGATGAGCTTCGCCAGCATCGAGTCGAAGTTGCCGCCGATGACGTCGCCGGCGACGACGCCGGAGTCGACGCGGATGCCGGGGCCCGACGGGGCGCGGAAGATGCGCACGGGGCCGGGCTGCGGCATGAAGCCGCTGCCGGCGTCCTCGCCGTTGATGCGGAACTCGATCGAGTGGCCGCGCACCTCCGGGTCGTCGTAGCCGAGCGCCTCGCCCTCGGCGATGCGGAACTGCTCGCGCACGAGGTCGATGCCGGTGACCTCCTCCGAGACCGGGTGCTCCACCTGCAGGCGGGTGTTCACCTCGAGGAACGAGATCGTGCCGTCCGCGCCGATCAGGAACTCGCAGGTGCCGGCGCCGACGTACTCCGCGGCGCGCAGGATCTCCTTCGACGCGCGGCGCAGCTCGGCGTCCTGCGCGGCGGAGACGAACGGTGCGGGCGCCTCCTCGACGAGCTTCTGGTGCCGGCGCTGCAGCGAGCAGTCGCGCGTGGAGACGACCACGACGTTGCCGTGCTCGTCGGCCAGGCACTGCGTCTCGACGTGGCGGGGCTTGTCGAGGTACTTCTCGACGAAGCACTCGCCGCGGCCGAACGCCGCGACGGCCTCGCGGGTGGCGGAGTCGAACTGCTGCTCCACCTCCTCGCGCGTGCGGGCGACCTTGAGGCCGCGGCCACCGCCGCCGAACGCCGCCTTGATCGCGACCGGCAGTCCGTGCTCGTCGACGAACTCCAGCACCTCCGCGGCGCCAGCGACCGGGTTGATCGTGCCCGGCGCGAGCGGGGCGCCGACCGACTCGGCGATCCGGCGGGCCGAGACCTTGTCGCCCAGCTGCTCGATCGCGGTGGGGCTCGGCCCGATCCAGATGAGCCCCGCCTCGAGCACGGCGCGGGCGAAGTCGGCGTTCTCGGCCAGGAAGCCGTAGCCCGGGTGCACCGCGTCGGCACCGGAGCGGCGGGCCACCGAGAGGATCTTGTCGATCACGAGGTAGCTCTCGGCGCTCGTCGCCCCCAGCAGCGAGTACGCCTCGTCGGCGAGCTGCACGTGCTGGGCGTCGCGGTCCGGCTCGGCGTAGACGGCGACCGACCCGATGCCCGCGTCGCGGGCGGCGCGGATGATGCGGACGGCGATCTCGCCGCGGTTGGCGATGAGGACCTTGCTGATGCGGCGCATGGTTCTAGAGCCTAGGCGTGCGGGCATGGCGGATGCGTGCACACCGCACACAGGGATGCCCGGATCGTTTGCGGATTCCCACAGTCGGCCGGGATTCCAGGCCTCGCGGGCGCCGCGCATCCTCCCGCCCGCGCGGCCGCCCCGCGGCCTAGCATGGGTCCCGTGGAACCGGTGCTGGTGCTCATGGCCGAGTGGTGGTGGATCGCTCCCGCCGGCGCGGGCGCGGGGGCCCTCGGCGTGGTCGGCATGCGCCGACGGGGGCCGTCGGCGCGCCGGCTCGAGCTCGAAGCCGCGCTGCACGACGTGCGAGGCGCCCAGGATGCGGTGACGCGTGCCCGGGCGCAGGTCAAGGTCGCACGCGCAGAGGTGCTCCGCGCGGAGGCGGAGCGGTCCGCCTCGATGGTGCCCGTCGGCGCCGTGCTCGACGCGAAGCGGCGCGTCCAGCTCGCCGAGCGCGCGGCGAAGGCGGCCGTCGCCGACCTGCGCGCGCGCCGGGCCTTCGTGCAGGCCGCTCGCGCGACCATGCCCGCCAGCAGGGCGCCGCTCGAGGCGATGCCGCTCGCCCGGCTCCGGGCCCAGCACGACGAGCTGACGACGCGGTGGATCGCCTACGAGACCGATCCCGCGAAGGCGATCGACGTCCCGGCGATGAGCGACGCGTCCTCGCCGGCGCTGCAGGCCTTCCTGCGGGAGCAGCAGCAGGCGCTGCAGCTGCGTCCCGCGAGCGTCCACGCCCGCATGACGCCCGTCGAGTTCGCCGCGTACCGCGACGCGGTGCGCCGAGCCACGCACGCGTTCGAGTCGGCCGAGCACGAGGCCCTCCGCGCCATCGGCCGGCCAATGGGTCCAGCCGACCGGACGGACTGGAGCGCGCTCGTGCAGGAGCTCATGCAGAGCGCCCAGATCGCCATCACGAGGTCGACGGAGGCCTGGCAGCGCGGAGACCGCGACCGGAGACGACGCCCGCAGGAGTGAGCCGTCGAGCGCCGCAACCGGGGGTTTGTGGAGGGTGTCCGACGCGCCTACGATCTGCGCTGAAGGGTGACGAGGAGGTCATCGTGCACCGGCGCAGCTCCATCTTCCGCACGCGGACGCGAGGACGCGTGCGAGCGGTCGCGATCGCAGCCCTGACCGCCGCGATGCTCGCCGTCGGCGCGGCGGCGGCGCCCGCCGCCGCACCGTCGCTGCCCGCCTCGGAGCGCATCGCCGGCTCCGACCGGTACGAGACCGCGGCGCTCGTCTCTCAGCGCGCGTTCCCGGACGGCGCCGACATCGCGTACCTCGTCACCGGTGAGGGGTTCGCCGACGGGCTGTCGGCCGGCCCCGCCGCGGCGCACGAGGGCGGCCCGGTGCTGCTGTCGAGATGGGCGGCCCTGCCCCCGGCGACGCTGGCGGAGCTCGACCGTCTCGATCCGGACACCGTGGTGCTGCTCGGGGGCGAGTGGACGCTGGGGATGGCCCTCGACTTCGAGCTCCGCAACCGCTATCCGGGCATGTC
>JBAZPY010000085.1:0-6337 GCA_041645515.1 Agrococcus sp. | reverse complement strand
GCTCGTGCTCGAACGGCACGTCGTAGAAGGCGGCGAGCGCGCCGAGGTCGGGGTGGTTCGACAACACGAGCGGGACGTCGACCGAGAGCTGCCCGGCGCGCTGGCGGAACAGCATGTCGTTGAGGCAGTGCGCCGCCTTCGAGACCAGCACGAGCGTGCGCAGCGGCCGCCCGACGTCGTCGAGCTGCCAGTGCATGCCGTAGCGCTCCACCACCGGCGCGAGCGCGGCCTCGAACGCGTCGCGCTCGGCCTCCGCCTCGACCTGCAGCCGCATGAAGAAGCGGTCGGTGTCGGCCGACGAGAACTGCTGGGACTCGGTGATGTTGCCGCCGCACTCGACGATGGCGCCCGAGATCGCGTGCACGATGCCGGGGCGGTCGTCGCAGACGAACGACAGGATCCAGTGGTTGGCGATCACCGCAAGAGTCTACGAGGCGCCGGCGCGACCGATCGCGGCGTCCGCCTCAGCCGGCGCCGCGCTCGGCTGCCGCCTCGTGCATCGCGAGCGTCACGGCGATCATGTCGATCGCGTCGTCGACCGGCTCGGGCTCGTAGGCGGCCTTGCCGCGCCGGGCCACGAAGCGCACCGCACGTGCGTCGGCCGCGCGCATCGCGATCTCACCGTCCGGGTCTCCCTCGTACGCGCGGAGCGTCGAGACGGCTCGTTCGATCCAGCGGTCGACCGAGTCTGCGGCGTAGCCGGACACGAACACGTTCCCCGTCGGGAATCGGAGCGCGAGCACATCATCGGCGGTGAGCACATGGCAACCGTACCCGCCGGGTGCAGCGGGGCGGCGCGTAGGCTTGCCGGTCGTGAGCGAGCAGGCGACGAGGCAGGACGATCGGGCGGCCGCCTTCCCGACCGCCGCGCTGCTCGTCCTCGCGCTCGCCGTCTTCACGAACATCACCGTCGAGATGCTGCCGATGGGGCTGCTGCTGCCGATGAGCCGTGAGCTGGGCGTCGGCGAGGGCGCGATCGGCCTGCTCGTGACGATCTTCGCGTTCACCGTCGTCGCGTCGTCGACCACGCTCATCCGCCTCACGCGCAGGGTCCCGCGGCACCTGCTCGTCATCACGGTGCTCGTGGTCTTCGCCGCCAGCTGCTTCGGGTCGGCGCTCGCGCCCGACTACGCGTGGTCGGTGGCGTTCCGCGTCATCGGCGGCATCGTGCACGGCATCTTCTGGACCGTCGTCGGCGCCTACGCCGCCTACCTCGTGCAGCCCCACCAGCTCGCCCGCGCCGTCGCGATCACGTCGACGGGCGGCTCGTTCGCGTACGTGCTGGGGCTGCCGCTCGCGACGCTGCTCGGACAGGTGATCGGATGGCGCTGGTCGTTCGCGCTGTTCGGCGTCGTCTGCCTCGCGGTCGCGGTGGCCGTGTGGCGGCTGCTGCCGGCGGTCGACCACCTGCGCGCGGCCGCGACGACGCCGACCGGCTCGATCGCGGTGCCGGTCGCGGAGCCCGGCAAGAGCCTGCGCGGCGTCGCGCTCTCGATCCTCTCGACCATGATCGTCATGCTCGGCCACTACGCGCTCTACACGTACGTCTCGCCGTTCCTCGTCGAGCACGCGGGCGTGCCCGAGTCGTGGCTCTCCGGCGCGCTGCTCGCCTACGGCGTCGTCGGCATCCTCGCGGTGCTCGCGATCGCGCTCTGGCTCGGCCGCCGTCCGACCGCCTCCACGCTCGCGATGATGTCGCTCGGCCTGCTCGCGATGCTCACCCTCGGCCTCTCGCAGCAGGCGGTGCTGACGGTCGCCGCGGTGATGGTGTGGGCGTTCGCGCTCGGCGCCCTGCCTGCGCTGCTGCAGACGCGGCAGCTGCAGGCGGCGCCGGAGCGGCTGCTGCAGCAGGCGTCCGCCTGGTACACGACCGGCTTCAACGTCGGCATCGGCGCGGGGGCGCTGCTGGGCGGGCTGGTGCTCGAGTCCTTCGGCGTCGCATCGCTGCCGTGGCTGCTGCTCGTCGGGCTCGTGCTCGGGCTCGCGCTCGTCGGCACCGATGCGGTGCTGCACCGGCGCGATCTCGCGCGCCGCGCATCCGCCTGAATCCTCAACGTCGCGGGCGGTAGCGCGGCGCGCATACGCGCCCGAACTACCACCCGCGACGTTGAGGAATCAGGCGAGGGCGGCGGGGACCGCCGCGGCGAGCGCGTCGCGGACGGCGGCGATCGCCGGGCTGCCCTCCGAGGAGGCGCGCGCCGCTGTGAAGACCTCGCGGCGCGGCGCACCGGGCAGGTCGATCGCGCGGAAGCCGACGTCGGTGCCGGCCCAGGTGAGGTCGTTCATGATGCCCACGGCGTGGCCGGTCTCGATCAGCCGCATCTGCGCCTGCAGGTCGGCGGTCGCGAAGCGCACGTCGGGCTCGAAGCCGGCGACCCGGCACTGCTGCTCGCCGAAGTGGCGGGAGGCGGCGCCGACCGGCTCCATCACCCACGCGACGTGCGCCGCATCGGTGAGCCGCCCGATCGGGCTGTCCGGCGGCACCGCGAGCCGCAGCGCATCGGTCATGAGCAGCTGCCGGTCGAGGCCGGGATGCTGGGGCGCCGCGTGCCCGGGGTACTGCTCGGCCACGACGAGGTCGAAGTCACCGACGAAGGTGTCGTAGAGCGCCGTCTCCGGCTCGCGCTGCACCATCTCGACCCGCACCTCCGGCGCGGCGTCGGCGAGGATCCGCAGCATCTCCGGCACGAGCCCGAGCGCCGCGGACTGGAAGACGGCGACCCGCACCGTGCCGACCGGGCGCCCGAGCGACTCGGCGACGGCGCGCTCGGCCGCCTCCATGGCGGTGAGGATGCCTTCGGCGTGCTGGGCGAGGAGCTCGCCCTGCGGCGTGAGCGCGAGCCGGCGGCCCTGCTTCCGGGTGAGCGGCACGCCGACCTCGCGCTCGAGCGCGGAGAGCTGCTGCGAGACGGCGCTCGGCGCGTACGCGAGCGCAGCGGCGACCGCGGCGATCGTGCCGCGCAAGCGCAGCTCGCGCAGCAGCCGCAGGCGGCGGATGTCCAGCACGGCGGGCCCCTTCGATCCATCGTGAAACGTGACGGCGATCCGTCAAGAACCGTCACTGTACCTGAATGGTCAGCGGGTGCAGACTGTCCGCGCGGCGCGCATCTGCGCGCTCGCGCTCCGACGACGAGAGGTGCAGCCGCAATGGGCGCAGCCGCCACCGAGCAGACCACCCAGCCGCAGGCCGCCGAGCAGGCGGCTCCGAGCACCGACGCGCGGCGCAGCGACGCGCAGCGCGACGAGCTCGACAGCCTCCGCGACCTGGCGCCGGCCATCGTCGCGCAGGTGCGCACGTGGCTCGAGCAGGCCGAGCAGATCCCGGCCGACGCGAGCGCCGAGCAGCTCGCCGGCGTGCTCCGCGACCCGAAGGGCCTGGAGTTCGCCGTGCGCTTCGTCGATGGCGTCGTCCGTCCCGAGGACGTGCACGTGGCCGCGCGCACGCTGCGCGAGATCGCCGGCGACGCGCCCTCGTTCCTGCCGTGGCCGATGCGGCAGGCGCTCAAGCTCGGCGGCGGCGTCGCCCCGCTCGCGCCGCAGGTCGTCGTGCCGATCGCCCGCCGCGTGCTGCGCGAGATGGTCGGCCACCTCATCATCGACGCGACCGACGCCCGCCTCGGTGCCGCGATCAAGCGCATCCGCGACACCGGCGCCCGGCTGAACGTCAACCTGCTGGGCGAGGCCGTGCTGGGTGACCGCGAGGCCGAGCGCCGCATCGAGGGCACCCGTGCGCTCATCGAGCGCCCCGACGTCGACTACGTCTCGATCAAGGTGTCGGCGACGACCGCACCGCACCAGCCGTGGGCGTTCGACGCCGCCGTCGAGCACGTCATCGAGCGGCTGCTGCCGCTCTACCGCCGCGCCGCGGCGACCGGCACCTTCATCAACCTCGACATGGAGGAGTACAAGGACCTCGAGATGACCATGGCGGTCTTCACGCGGATCCTGGAGACCCCGGGCCTCGAGTCGTACGAGGGCGGCATCGTGCTGCAGGCCTACCTGCCCGACGCGCTGCCGGCCATGGAGCGCCTGCAGACGTGGGCCGCCGACCGCATCGCCAAGGGCGGCGCCCCCGTGAAGGTGCGGCTCGTCAAGGGCGCGAACCTGCCGATGGAGCGCGTCGAGTCGTCGCTGCACGGCTGGCCGCTCGCCACCTGGCACACGAAGCAGGACAGCGACACCCACTACAAGCGCGTGCTCTCGTGGGCGCTCACGCCCGAGCGCGTCAAGGCCGTGCGGCTGGGCGTCGCCGGCCACAACCTCTTCGACGTCGCCTTCGCATGGCTGCTCGCGAAGCAGCGGGGTGCCGAGGCGGGCGTCGAGTTCGAGATGCTGCTCGGCATGGCCCAGGGCCAGGCCGAGGTCGTGCGCCGCGACGTCGGCGGGCTGCTGCTCTACACGCCGGTCGTGCACCCGACCGAGTTCGACGTGGCCATCGCCTACCTGATCCGCCGCCTCGAGGAGGGCGCGAGCCGCGAGAACTTCATGTCGGCCGTGTTCGAGCTCGCGAACGACGAGTGGCTGTTCGCGCGCGAGCGCGACCGCTTCCTGGCCTCGCTCGAGGGCCTCGCCGCCGACGCCCCCGCCACGCACCGCGTGCAGGACCGCACGGATGCGCTCGTCCCGGTCGCCGAGGACGGGTTCCAGAACGCGCCCGACAGCGACCCGTCGCTGCCCGCCAACCAGGCCTGGGCCGCCGGCATCCGCGAGCGCGCGCAGCACTCCCGGATCGGGATCGACCTCGTCGAGGCCGCCACCATCCGCGACGCGGCGGCGCTCGACGCCACGATCGAGACCGCCATCGCCGCGAACGCCGGCTGGCGCTCGCTCTCGGGCGACGAGCGTGCCGCGATCCTGCACCGCGCGGGCGTCGAGCTCGAGGCGCGTCGCGCCGAGCTGATGGAGGTCGCGGCCGCGGAGGCGGGCAAGACGCTCGACCAGTCCGACCCGGAGGTCTCGGAGGCGATCGACTTCGCGCACTACTACGCCGAGCGCGCGCGCGACCTCGACCGGGTCGACGGCGCCGTCGCGGTGCCGGCGCGGCTCATCGCGGTCACCCCGCCCTGGAACTTCCCGATCGCCATCCCCGCGGGCTCGACCATCGCCGCGCTCGCGTCCGGCGCATCCGTCATCGTGAAGCCCGCCCGCGCGACCGCGCGCACCGGCGCCGCGATGGTCGAGGCGCTCTGGGCCGCCGGCGTGCCGAAGGACGTGCTGCACCTCGTGCAGCTCGGCGGGCGCGAGCTCGGCGACCAGCTGATCGGCGACCCGAGGGTCGACCGCGTGATCCTCACCGGCGGCTTCGAGACCGCCCAGGCGTTCCGGCGCATCCGCCCCGACCTGCAGCTGCTGGCCGAGACGAGCGGCAAGAACGCCATCATCGTCACGCCGTCGGCCGACTACGACCTCGCCGCGAAGGACATCGTCGCGAGCGCCTTCGGCCACGCCGGCCAGAAGTGCTCGGCCGCGTCGCTCGCGATCCTCGTCGGGCAGGCGGGCCGCTCGCGCCGCATGCACAACCAGCTCGTCGACGGCGTGCGCTCGCTCACGGTCGGCATGCCGTGGGAGCCGACCGCGCAGATGGGCCCGGTCATCGCGCCCGCCGAGGGCAAGCTGCTCGAGGGCCTGACGACGCTTGGGCCCGGCGAGTCATGGGTGATCGAGCCGAAGCAGCTCGATGACGAGGGCAGGCTGTGGAGCCCCGGCGTGCGCGCCGGCGTGCAGCGGGGGAGCGAGTACCACCGCACCGAGTACTTCGGCCCGATCCTCGGCATCATGCGCGTCGAGACGCTCGAGGAGGCCATCGCGCTCGCGAACGAGGTCGACTACGGCCTGACCTCGGGCCTGCACTCGCTCGACGTCGACGAGATCGGCACGTGGCTCGACTCCATCGAGGCGGGCAACCTCTACATCAACCGCGGCATCACCGGCGCGATCGTGCAGCGGCAGCCGTTCGGCGGCTGGAAGCGCTCGGTCGTCGGCCCCACCACGAAGGCGGGCGGCCCCAGCTACCTCATGCCGCTCGTCGACTGGCGGCCCGCGGAGGCGCGCGAGCTCGCCCCCATCGCGCTGCCCGCCGTGCAGGCGATCGTCGACGCGGTCGACGCGCTCGCCCGGTCGGCGGATGCGTCGGTCACGGTCGCCGAGGCGGCCGCGCTGTGGCGCTCCGCGGGCTCCGACCAGCACGTCTGGGCGACCGAGCTCGGCGTCGCGAAGGACGTGCAGCGGCTCTCGGCCGAGCGCGACATCCTCCGCCACCTGCCGATGCCGGGCGTCGTCATCCGCCTCGCGGAGGGCGGCCGCGTCGCGCAGCTCGCGCGCACGGTGGCGGCGGCGC
>JBAZPY010000084.1:0-6419 GCA_041645515.1 Agrococcus sp. | reverse complement strand
GGTGCCGCAGATCACCAGATCGGTGCCGTACTCCCCCGGAGCGCCGCACAGCCACTCCTCCGGCGCGCCGCTCTCGTCGAGCACCGCCCGCACGCGGACCTCGAACCACTCGGGGCCGCTCTCGGCCGTCGCCGTCACGGGCACCGAGAGGTCGATCGACCCCATCGTCGTGCCCATGCCCATCGGGTAGACCTCGCCGGCCGGCTCGAGGCGCGCCTCCGCGGGCACCGGACAGCCGGGCTCCGCCTGGCACGCGGCGATCGCGACGAGCGCGAGCTCGGTGGCGTAGTCGCTGATCTGCGGCACGATGCCGGCGGTGACGTAGGGCACGGTCGGCGTGTGCGGGTCGCCGTCGACGACGAACACGTCGCCGCCGGTGAGGAAGATCGGTCCGGAGACGATGTCGATCGTGTAGGTGCCCGGGTAGAGGAGCACGGGCGCCTCGCCCCCGAGCGGGACCCCGGCGATCTGCACGCGCGTGATCGGGTCGTAGTAGGCGAGGTCCGCGACCTCGGCGAGCGACGTCATGAGCCGCCAGCCGCCGCCGTCCCGCTCCGCCTGCAGCGTGCGGTAGACGTCGCTCCCGCCGACGCGGTAGCGCACCTCCGCCGAGCCGACGTCGCCGTCGACGTACACGAGCCGCACCTCGTAGGCCTCGATGCGCTCGGCGGCCTGCAGCACCGCATCGGGTGCGACCGCTCCGCCGCCCTCGAGCGGCACGACCTCGGAGGCGAGCTCGGCCCTGCCCTCGGCGATCGAGGTGAGGTAGTCGAGCGCGGCTGCCCGCAGCCCGTCGACGCGCGCCGCCGCAGCGCTCCGCTCGGACGCCTCGAACGCGGTGGGCACGGCGGCGCCGAGCATCGCGCCCACGAGGCACGCGATGACCAGCTGTCGCCAGCCGAAGCCGGCCCGAGGCCGCGTCGGTCCGACGGATGCGTCGCGCTCTGGCGGGGGCGCCGGAGCCGCGACGCTCGGCTCGTCGATGCCCGAGTCCGGCGGCGCGACCGCCTCCGACGGCATCTCGAACTCCGGCATCGACATCGACACGCGACCATTGTCACGCTGTTACGGCCGACGTGCACAGGGGCGATCTCACACAGCGGCGATCTCACACAGGGGCGATCTCACGCAGCGGCGATCTCACGGTGCGCAGGGCTGCATCGCCGCATCCGGCGCACCGATCGGCGCGCACTCCCACGAGGCCAGCTCTCCCGCTCCGTCGATGAGGGCCCGCACATGCAGCTCGTGCCACTCGTCGCGGAGTCCGTGTGCGGCGCCGATCTGCACCGCGACGTCGATGGCGCGGCGCCGCAGGTCCATGGCGGTGATGGAGGGCCCGTCGCGCGTCAGGACCGCGTCGGCGGCGAACGGGCAGTCCGGCTGCTGCTTGCACGCCTCGATGCTGCGGTCCGCGACGGCGAGCACAGCGCGCCGGAAGTCCTCGGTCGGCTCCGCGCTGGCGTACAGCTCGGCGGGCGTCGCCGGGTCGCCGTCCACGTCCATGCGACCCCCGCCGTACCGGAACAGGGCCGTCTCCCCGGCATCGATGGTGTAGCGCCCGGGGTAGAGCTGCACCGGCCCATACCCGCTCAGCTGCACGCCTCCGATGCTCATGCGCGGTCCTCCGGCGTCGAAGTGGAGGGACGACGGTTCGGCGAGCGAGGTCATCAGTCGCCACGAGCCGTCGACCCGCTCTGCGTCGAGCACTCGCTCCTCGTCCATTGAGCCCACCTCGTAGTGCACCCCGATCAGGGCGGTGTCGTCGGCGACGGTCACCCACCGCACCTCGAAGTCGTGCAGCCGCTCCGCCGTCCGAAGCGCGTCGAGCGCGCTCCGGTCGCCGAGGACGGGCACCATCGAGGTGGCCAGGTCGGCCTCGCCGTCGGCGAGCGCAGTCAGGTATGCCGTCGCGCTCGTGCGGAGGGCCTCCAGCTGCACTTCCGCGGCCGCGCGATCCGCGGCCTGCACCGCGATGGTCAGTGCAGCCCCCGTCAGCGCCCCGACCATGCCGGCGCTGACGACCAGCCGCCACGGGACGCGCGTGCGGACGGCGGCGTCGGGGGTGGCGGTCGGGCCGTCGACCGGGTCGTCGTCGGGACGAGACGCGGGCGGCGGTCCGCCCGCGACTGGCGGAGCGACCGCCTCCGGCGGCATCTTGAACTCCGGCATCGGCATCGACACACGACCGGTCTCACGCTGCTACGGGGCCGTGGACAGTGGCGATTCAGGACCGCAGGGCTCGAAGGCACCGGCGCCCGGATCCGAGCACTCCCATCCGACGAGCCATCCGGCCTCGCCGAGGAGCGCGCGCAGCTGCAGCGTCTCGCCGGTGCCGCCGTACCCGGAGCCGAGGCCCAGCGGCACGGCGAGGTCGATCGAGCGACCGGCCGGATCGACGCGGGCGACGGCGATCGCATCGCTCGGGCGCGCGACCGTCTGCACATCGATCGGGCACTCCGCGAGCAGCTGGCAGACGCCCACCCGGTCGCGAGCGACGGTCGCGGCTGCCGCCGCGAGCTCGTCCGAGGCGGTCGTGCTCGCGCCGATCACGACGGGCGTCGCCGGGTCGCCGTCGACCTCGAAGGGATCGCCGCCGACGCGGAGCAGCCGCGTCTGCTGCAGGTCGACCTCGTAGCGCCCGGGATACAGCAGGGCTCCCCCGCCCGTCTCCAGCGTCACGCCCCCGACCCGGACGCCGTCGCCGCCCGTCTGCCCGTACGGCGGCGGCACGGCCACCGGCTCCGCGAGCGTCGTGCCGAGCTGCCACCGCCCGTCGATCCGCGCGGCGTCGAGGGTGCGGGAGACGCGGCGTGCTCCCAGCTCGAACGCCACCTCGACGACCGCGGCATCGCCGTCGATGGCCACGAGCCGGACCTCGGGTGCTGCGATCGGAGCTGCGCTCTGCAGCACGGCGTCGGGCGCGATGTCGCCGGCGCCCGGTGACGGCACCATCGAGGTCGCGAGCGCCGCGTGGCCCTCCGCGATCGCCGTCAGGTACATCATCGCCGTCGAGCGCAGCCGGTCCGCGTCCGCATCCGCCGCCGCCTGCTCCGCGGCCCGCACGCCCACCGGCAGCGCCGCCCCGACCAGCACGCCGATCAGGCCCGCGACCGCGATGTGCCGCCACGGCATCCCTCGACGCCCGACGCGGGTGACCGGGGCGTCATCGTCAGCCGTTCCGGCTGCGGGCGCTGCGCCCGTCGGTCGCTGTGCAGGCACGGCGGGCGGCGCCGCATCCTGCGGCATCTCGAAGTCGGGACTCGCCACGCGGATATCGTCCCGCCGACGGGGAGCGGCCGCCAGCGGTCGATCCGGTCAGGGGACGCAGGCACTCAGGTCTCGGTACGGCGTGTCCCGCTGCCCGCACTCCCACGACACGAGCGCGCCCGCCTCGTCGACGTTCGCGCGCAGCGCGAGCTCCTGCCACTGACCCATCGAGCCGACGTAGCCGAGCGGCACCATCAGGTCGATCGCGCCGCCGGCGGGGTCGATGCCCATGATGTAGAGCTCGGCGCGGGGCGGGACCTCGGCGCCGGGTTCGAACGGGCAGCCCTCCTGCTCGAGGCACGCGGCGACCCGGGCGTTGGCGACGTCGACCGCGGCGTCACGGAACTCGTCGGTGAGCGTGGGGTTCGAGAACAGGTCGCTGGGGGTGTCGGGGTCTCCGTCGACCTCGAAGCGCTCACCGCCGGAGCGCAGCAGCGGCGTCTCCACCACATCCGCCCGGTACACGCCCGGGTACAGCAGCACAGTGCGGTTCGGCGCCAGCACGACGCCGGCGACGGTGAGGCCGGTGGTGCCGTCGAACGACTGCACGATGACCTCCTCGGCGAGCGACGTGGTGATCCGCCACTCCTCGTCCACGCGTTCGGCGGCGAGCTCGCGCAGCTCGCCGACGGCGCCGATCTCGAACCGGACGTCGATCCTCGCCCGATCGCCGTCGATCGTCACGAGCTGGACCTCGAGCTCGTCGATCCGCTCGGCCGAGGCGAGCACGGCGCTCGGCGGCATGTGACCGGCGACGGGCACGATCGCGGTGGCGGGCTCGGCGTCGCCTTCGGCGATCGCAGTGAGGTAGGCCATCGCGGTCGAGCGCAGCCCCTGCACCTGCGCGTCCGCCGCCGCATCCTGCGCGGCCTGCACCCCCGCGGGCAGCGCGGCCCCGATCAGCACGCCCACGAGACCGGCGACGATGAGCTGCCGCCACGGCAGCCGCGGAGCGACGACCTGATCGTCCGCTTCCGCGGTCGGGTCGTGCGCGCGCCCGGCGTCGTGCGAGGGCGGCGCCGCCTCTGCCGGCGGGGCCGGCGGTGCGACCGCCTCCGGCGGCATCACGAAGTCGGGCGAGGGCACGTGCTCATCCTGGCGCGAAGGCCCGCCCGCCGCCAGGGTCGCGCTGGTCAGACCGGTGCGGAGAGCGCGTCGAGGAAGCCCCAGCCGAAGGAGGTGGCAGCGCCGAAGAGCACGAGGAACCCGAGACCCAGGGCGGCGCCGAAGACGCCCGTGCGTCGCCCATCCGGCACCGTCGCAGCGACGCACCCGGCGACGACCCCGCCGAGGCCGACGAGCACGGCCACCACGACGCCGATCATGAGCAACGGCAGCTCGCCCGGCTTCGGCGCGAAGAGGTAGCTGAGCTGCTGCACGAGCGAGACGACCTGCAGCGCGACGGCTGCGGCGAGCAGCCAGAGCGAGAGCACGCCGAGGCGGGCGCGGCGGCGGTCGCGCGGCGAGCGTGCAGGGGCTGGGCGCGGCGGGGTCTCGGTCAGCAGGTCGTCGAGCATCGACCGATGCTACGAGGCGGGTCGGCCCCGGGGAGGGAGGCGCGCGCCTACTGCAGCAGGCCGAGCGCGAAGCCGATGACGAGGAATACGACCGGGTTCGAGATGACGAGCAGGCCGCCGCTGATCGCGGCCATCGTGATGTTGGCGGTGCCGCGCTTGGCCGCCGCGGTGATCGCGAACGCGATCGAGAGCAGCGTGCACACGCCCCAGACGGGCAGCAGCCAGATGACCAGCGCGTCGAGGTCGACGAAGGCGACGCCGATGGCGAAGAGCAGCATCGCGCCGCACAGCACTGCCGCGACGAGCGCGAGCACGCCCCAGACCGGGTTGCGTCGGCGCGGTGCGAGACGCGTGTCGATCACCCATGGCAGCTCGGTCACGCGACGATTCTGACAGGCGTGCGAGCATGGCCGCGTGGACCTCGATCTCGAACGGCTCGCCGATCGCATGCACGTCGTCTCGCTGCCGCTCGTGACGCGGTTCCGGGGGGTCGAGGTGCGCGAGGTGGCGCTGTTCCGGGGCGCCGCCGGCTGGGGCGAGTGGAGCCCGTTCCTCGAGTACGAGCCCGAGGAGGCCGCCCGCTGGCTGCGCGCGGCGCTCGAGGACGCCGATCTGGAGCGTCCGGCGGTCGTGCGGGACCGCATCCCGGTGAACGCCACCCTGCCGGCCGTGGCGCCGGGCGCGGTCGCGGCGGTGCTCGCGCGCTACGACGGCTGCCGCACCGTGAAGGTCAAGGTCGCGGAGCGCGGGCAGACGCTCGCCGACGACGTCGCCCGCGTCGCGGAGGTGCGGACGCTGCTGCCGGATGCGCGCATCCGCGTCGACGCCAACGGCGGCTGGAACGTCGACGAGGCGGAGCACGCGGTGCGCGCCCTCGAGCGCTTCGACCTCGAGTACGTCGAGCAGCCGTGCGCGACGGTGCCGGAGCTCGCGGAGCTGCGGATGCGGCTGCACCGGCTGGCGATCCCGATCGCCGCCGACGAGTCGGTGCGGAAGGCGGAGGACCCGCTGCTCGTCGCGCGCGCCGGCGCGGCGGATGTGCTGGTCGTGAAGGCGCAGCCGCTCGGCGGTGTGCGCGCGGCGCTCGCGATCGTCGCCGAGGCGGGGCTGCCGGCGGTGGTCTCGAGCGCGCTCGACTCGAGCGTGGGGCTCTCGATGGGCGCCGCGCTCGCCGGGGCGCTGCCGTCGCTGCCGTTCGACTGCGGGCTGGGCACCGGCGCGCTGCTCGCCGCGGACGTCGCGGAGCCGCTCGTGCCCGTCGACGGCACCATCCCGGTCGCCCGCGTCGCGCCGATCCCCCAGCTGCTCGAGGCGCACGCCGCGACCCCCGAGCGCACGGCAGCGTGGCGCGCCCGCCTGGCCTCCGCCCTCCCCCACCTCTGATCTCTCAACGTCGCCTGTGGTCGGACGACCGCGCATGGGTGGCGAGCAGCCACCCGCGACGTTGAGAATCCTGTCCACAGGGGAGGCTGCGGGGCGAGCGCAGCCCAGCGAGGGCGCGCCATCCTGCGCGCATGGACTTCCTGGCATGGCTCGCATCCACCGGCGGTGTCTGCACGATGCAGGCCGCTCGCGAATGGCTCCCGAGGGACGAGCTCGACAGCATGCAGGGCACATCGCTGTGGACACCACTGC